>NZ_DYYK01000094.1:0-3010 GCF_020741705.1 Bacteroides coprosuis | reverse complement strand
TTACATAGGCTTGTAGGCGAGATAGATGTAGCTTTTGTAGTACTTTTTTATTGAAATCGTATGATAAGGTTATTGTTTTCAAACGGATATAAGATCCATCCTCAATAAAACGTGAAGAGTTGTGGATGTTTTCTATATTACCTACTCTTGGAATATCGGTAACCATACCTGGTCTTTTCCATCTGTCAAGCACATTTTTAGATTGATTTCTAAAGTCGAACATGCCTTCTGTATCAATTCTGGTGGCATTAAAAATCTTATTACCTTGGCTACCTTGTAAAAAAACCGATAAAGAGAGTCCTTTATAAGAGAAGGTATTTGTTAATCCAAAGATAAAATTTGGTTGAGCATTTCCAATAGTTGTACGATCTTCAGGGTCAATCTGACCATTTTCATTTAAGTCTCTGTACATGATGTCTCCTGTTTCGGGATCTCCTCCATCAGAGATATAACCATAAAATGTGCCTAAAGGTAGTCCTTCTTTTAGGATGATAGCATTTTCTTTGGTCTCGTACATCTCTCCATCATAATATACTTTATTAAGTCCAAGTTTGGTCAATCTATTATTATTGAAGGAAATGTTGAAGTCTGTATTCCATTGCAATTGACCTGTTAAGTTTTGCGATGAAACCATGAACTCAATACCTTTATTTTCCATCTCCCCATCATTACGAGTAATTCCACCTGGTAGGTTAACACTTTCTGGTAGTCCCACTGTTAGAAGTAAATCTTTTGTTTTCTTTATGTAGGCATCAGCAGAAAAAATAATACGTGAATTAAATAGGTTCAAGTCTATACCCGCATTCCATTGAGCTGTCTTTTCCCAAGTCAACTCTTTGTTGGCTGCAGAGTTGGGGCTGATAGCAAGTCCTGGATACAAATTGTCTGAAGTAGGAGTAACTCTACTAGCATTCATGTTAGCCAGGTATGAATAGTTGCCTATACCACTCTGATTACCTGTCATACCCCATCCTATTCTTAGCTTTAAATCTGTGATGTAGTCTTTAGTTGCTTCCATGAATTTTTCTTCAGAAATTCTCCAACCAGCTGATATTGACGGGAAATATCCCCATCTATGTTTAGGCGCAAATCGAGAAGAACCATCTGCTCTAAAGTTTACAGTAACTAAGTATCTACTAGCAAAATTGTAAGCAGCTCTACCTAAGAAGGAAGCTAGTGTCCATGCTGAAGCAGAAGATCCTGTAGCATCTTTATCTATCTGGTTTGCTGCTGCAATAGAGTGAATGTCGGGATAAGATTCTGATAAATCAAAGCCTGCAATCCAGCTGCCATTATATTGAGCCTTTTGAAGAGTGTTACCACCCATTAGTGATAAGTTATGTTTGTCAAAAGACTTATCATAAGTAAAAATGTTTTCCAATAGCCATTCGAAATTTCTAGAAAAGCTTTCTTGAACTCTACCTTTTGTTCCTCTACCATCAGATGTTGAAATTGGATCTAAGAAATAGTCCCAATGTTCATTGGTTAGTTCAAGTCCAAAGTTGGATTTGAATTTAAGTCCTTTATAAATGTCTAAAGTAAAGCCAAAGGAAGTTCTCAAAAAGTCTGTAGATGTAGCATTATCGGCGGCATTGGCTGCAAATGGGTTTAAAATACGTGATCCATAAGCCAATTCGTCGTATTGATTCGGATTATTAGGATCCCATTTGTTCAAAAATGGAGGAGTGTTTAGCACTGATAAGATAGAGCCTGAACGCATAGCACTTCCGTTTTCAGTAATCCATTGTCCCTTAGTATTCGAATAAGAAACATTTAAATTTAATTTTAACCAATTAGTTTGTTGACTATCAATATTGGAACGGAAGCTATATCTTCTGAAGTTTGCTTTGTTTACAATTCCTTTTTCATCTGTGTAACCACCTGAAATGAAGTATTGTAATTTTTCATTTCCACTTGAAACAGATAATTGATAATTTTGAGTTACACCCGTACGGAAAAACTCATCTGTCCAATCTACATATCTGTTTTCACTATCAGGAATAGTTGGAGCAACGTTGGATACTTTTTTAAGATCTTTCATTAAATCCTTGTATTCATCCGTATTTAGTGCGTCTATTTTCTTTCCCAATTTAGAAAAACCTGCATAGGTGCTTGCCTTAACAATCGGTCTGCCTGCTTGGCCACGCTTGGTTGTAATCAGCACAACCCCATTGGCTGCTCTAGCTCCGTATATGGCAGCAGAAGATGCGTCTTTCAATACTTGCATACTTTCAATATCATTTGGATTTAAATCTGATATTTGGTCTGTTGGCATTCCATCTACCACATATAGAGGTTCATTAGAGGCTTGTACAGAGGTCGCACCACGTACACGTATGCTCATGCCAGATCCTGGAGCACCCGATGGTTGAATTACTTGAATACCTGCTGCCTTACCTTGTATGGCTTGAGCTGCAGAAATAATAGGCCTTTCTTCTATGTCGGAAGTGGATACTACAGACACAGCTGTTGTTATATCCTTTCTTTTCATCGAACCATATCCTACCACAATTACTTCTTCAAGTAGCTGAGTATCTTCTTTTAAAGAAATGTCATAAACACCATCTTTAGTGATGATGATATCTTTATTATTATATCCTATATATGAAAACTGAACTTTAGAAGCAGCCGGTACTTCGAGAGAGTATTCTCCATCCATATTGGTTATAGTTCCCTTATTATTATTGAGGCAGACAACAGATACTCCAATTAGTGGTTCTCCTGATTTATCGATAACCTTACCTCTAATCTTGTTTGATTTTGCTGGAGTTGATTCTTGTTTTGTTTGTGAGAAGATTACAATTTGTTTATTGGCTTCAACTCTATAAGAGATGTTAGACTTAGCTAATATCTTATTTAAAGTGCCTTCCACAGTTTCGTTGTTTACAGAGATTGATATAACATCATCTAATCCTGGTAGTTCATTAGAGAAGAATATGTTATAATCGGATTGTTTTTCTAAAGCTTTTATAGCACTTTGTCTAGTAGTTTGCTTGAGAGATAAATTGAT
>NZ_DYYK01000093.1:0-12916 GCF_020741705.1 Bacteroides coprosuis | reverse complement strand
GAGAGTTTTAACGCTAAACTAAAAGCCTTTAGGACTCAACTAAGAGGGGTTACAGATATTAGTTTCTTCCTATTTAGAGTGACTAAACTATTTGCTTAATAAGTTATCCCCCCAGTTTTGCAGGTGATCCGTTAAATCCCCAACTTTACGGACTGACCCGTTAAATCCCCAAGAATACGGACTGACCCGTGATCCCCGGTGATCCGTAATTTCAACGAGCTAATAAAAAAGAGGATCTAAGTTAACTTAGATCCTCTGTAGAGCGGAAGACGGGGCTCAAACCCGCGACCCTCAGCTTGGAAGGCTAATGCTCTATCAACTGAGCTACTTCCGCAATCTTAGTGGGCAAAGATGGATTCGAACCACCGAAGGCGTAAGCCAGCAGATTTACAGTCTGCCCCATTTGGCCACTCTGGTATTTGCCCCCTTTATTTTTTTGTAAGGTTTTGTTCCTTGATTGCGAGTGCAAATATATAACCTATTTTTTTAAACTCCAAAAAAATTGATCATTTTTATTGCAGTAATTGCACATTCATCTCCTTTGTTGCCTAACTTGCCACCAGAGCGGTCTATAGCTTGTTGCATATTATTGGTAGTGAGTAAACCGTAAATAACTGGCTTATTGCTTGTTCTGTTTAAATCAGTGATGCCTTGAGTTACTCCAGCACATACATAATCAAAATGTGGAGTTTCTCCTTTTATTACGCAACCTAAAATAATTACTGCGTCAACATCTGTGTTTTTTAAAAATTGGCTTGCTCCAAAAGTAAGTTCAAAACTTCCAGGTACTAGTTTGGTAATTATATTTTCATCTTTAGCACCATGTTTTTTTAGAGTTTCAATTGCACCCTCTAAGAGGCCCCCTGTGATGTTTTCATTCCATTCTGATACAACAATGCCAAATTTCATATTCGACGCATTGGGTACAGTAGTAGGATCATAATCCGATAAGTTGTGAAATGCTGTTGCCATAATTTTTTCTTATAGTTTTATAAAATTAAAAAGCCACCTCTTTTATGGAGAGGTAGCTTCTATAAATTATATTTTAATTCAAATTCATTAATTGATTTGAGCTTTAGCTCTCTCTATATATTTGTCTATATCTACAGAGATAGGTGAGTTAAAGTAGCTGTCTTTAATTTTAGTGTAATTAGTTAGAGCTTCTTTATATTTACCTGTTTTTTCAAGTAGAATACCAGCTTGGCGAAGAGCCATTGGGCTTATAGTATTATTGTCAGCTAGACTTGCTGCTTTTTCTAAAGTAGAAATAGCTTTGTCTATTTTGTCAACTTCAACGTAGCAATTACCCAAAGCTAATAAACTAGCTGGATAAAGCATTTTATCTTTCGCATTAAATTTCTCTAAATACTTAATAGCATTCTCAAATTGTCCTAGTTTTTGGAAAGAAATTCCAATGTAGTAGTTTGCTAAATTGCCTGATTTTGTGCCACTGTATTGGTCTGCAATTTTAATTAAACCATCAAAACTAATACTATCTCCATTCAAAGCCATTTCAAATTGACCTTGGTTAAAATATTCTTCACCTAGGAAAATAGCTTCTTGTGCATTCTTTTCTTTTGGTCCAGCATAAATATTCTTATAAATAAGAACTCCAGCTATGATTACGATGATAGCAATTAAACCCCCAATAAGATTTTTTTTGTTTTTAACAAGAAATGCCTCTGATGTAGTTAGAGCTTCTTCTACGTTTAATTGACCCTTTTCGTTTTTGTGCTTTGTCATTTTATATGTTTATTTTATTGATTTCAACAGTCTGTTTAGGTTAGCAAAAGTACTTTTTTTAAGTATATAAATAAAATTTTAGTTCCATCTTTTTTATACAATAGGTTTGAATGCATATTATTCTTCGTATTTTTGTGCCCTAACGCTAATTAAAATGGTTATTACGCATATATCTGTATTGAATTATAAAAATTTAGAAGAAGTGGAATTAGAATTTTCACCTAAGCTAAATTGTTTTCTTGGGGAAAATGGGATGGGTAAGACCAATATATTGGATACCATCTACTATTTGTCGTTCTGCAAAAGTTCTATTAATCCTATCGATTCTCAAAATATAAAGCATGGCGAAGATTTTTTTGTAATTCAGGGATTCTATGATTCTCTTAGTGGAGAAATAGAAGAGGTATATTGTGGCTTAAAACGGCGTAAGAAAAAACAGTTCAAGAGAAATAAAAAAGAATACACTCGTTTATCAGATCATATAGGCTTAGTCCCTTTAGTGATGGTTTCACCTGATGATGCTCGATTAATAGATGGGGGGAGTGATGAGAGACGAAAATTTATGGATATGGTTATTTCTCAATATGATAAAGACTACTTATCTGCTTTAATTCAATACAATAAAGCGATGCAGCAGAGGAATAGTTTACTAAAGAGTGAAAACCCAATAGATCCTCAGTTATTCTCTGTTTTGGAAGAACTTATGGCAGAGTCTGGTATAGTAGTTTATAAAAAACGAGCTCAATTTATAGAAGAGTTCATTCCTCTTTTTCAAGAGTATTATTCTTCTATTTCTCAAGATAAAGAATCAGTATCCTTGTCTTATGATTCCGATTTAAAAGAAAATGACTTATTAACTTTATTAAAGGAGAGTAGAGCAAGAGATCTTATTATGGGTTACTCGCTAAAAGGGATTCATAAAGATGACTTAATAATGTCTTTAGGCGATTTTTCTATAAAGAAAGAGGGTTCACAAGGACAAAATAAAACATATTTAGTAGCGTTAAAATTGGCACAGTTTTCTTTTCTAAGAAAAATAAATAATAAGACTCCTCTATTGTTATTGGATGATATTTTTGATAAATTAGATGCTCTACGTGTTGAGCAAATTATGCACTTAGTAGCTGGGGAAGAGTTTGGTCAAATTTTTATTACAGATACCAATAGAAGCCATTTAGAAAAAATACTTCATAAAGTGAAGAGTGATTATAAGCTGTTTATGGTTAAAGGTGGTGCTGTAGATTTATTAGAGGAACATCATGAGAAGGAATAATGCAGAGAAGGTTGGAGACATTTTAAGACGCTTTCTTAGACAAGAAAGTTTGGAGTCCCCATTAAATGAGCAGCGTTTACTTGATTTATGGCCTAAAGTTTTAGGTCCAACTATGGCTCGCTACACGCGAAAGATATATATACACAATCAAATACTATATGTACACCTCACCTCGGCTGCTTTAAGACAAGAACTAATGATGGGGAGAGAATTATTAGTGAGAAAGCTGAATCAAGAAGTAGGAGCTAATGTGATAACGAATATTATATTTAGATAATCTCTTCTGGGTAGTGTGTTAAAGTAAGTACTTTGTCCATTTGAATATCTGTTTCTTCTGTAGGAATGATGCGATCCACAAGATATTGGAAGGGAAAACAGATGCCCATCTTGTAGGCTTCAATCTTGGGTAATAGTTTGTCATAATATCCCTTTCCTCTTCCTATTCTATTCCCTGAATCATCAAAAGCTATGCCAGGTACTATAACTAGATCAATCTCTTTATAATCGGTAAATAGAGTTCCACAAGGTTCCCATATACCATAACTACCTTGTTTTAAATCTTGTTCACCTGAATATACTCTTAGCTCTAAATCATCGCCAACGACTACTGGTAATATAATTTTCTTAAACTTACTCCAATATTTTACAAAACTGTGTGTATCTACTTCGTCTGGTAGCGAATAGTAGAGTAAAACTGTCTCTGCCTGAGCCATAGAAGGCTCATAGCATAGCAGTTTCATTATCTCTTTAGAATAACCATCAAGGTCTTCCTTAGAATAACCTTGTTTCAAGAATTTTATCTCACTCCGTAGAGCTTTCTTTTGATTTTTCATCGCTCAAAGATTCATTAATAGGGTGAGGTAATGACTCACCCTTATCCAAAACATCAATTGCTTTAAGAATGGTGGTATCTGTTTTATTAAGGTACTTAATATGGGCTTCCATTCCTAGTATGTTGTAAATAATATTTGCATTGAGGCTTTTCTCTAATAAACTATGAGCTTTATTTATTAGTAAATTTCTTCTTCTTACTCCTTTAGTTTCTGCAAATTGCACAAATCTATCTACGATATATTGTTTTTTAAGGAAGTTCTCAAGGTCTTTTTCTGTTTCAAATTTCGCCAGTCTGTCTCTGTTTTTGTCTGTATATTGAAAACTAAATTGGATGATTAATCCTCTTCTAAAGACATCTGTAAGGTATGTGTTTGCAGCTATGGTATCTTGAGGAACAAATATATCGGGCATAATACCGCCTCCTCCATATACAGGTCTACCATTATTGGTGTGATATAATAAATTAGGATCTAGTTTAATACTATCTTTAGAATATAATTCTCCATGTTCTATTCTGTGTATAATATCCATATCATAATCTCTGCTGTCTCCTTTTGTATAGGGTTTTTGAATAGATCTACCTGATGGAGTAAAATATCGAGCGATAGTTAATCTTAATAAAGAGCTATCATTGAATGTCATCTCTTGTTGCACCAATCCTTTTCCATACGAGCGACGTCCTATGATGGTACCTCTATCATTATCTTGGATTGCTGCTGCAAATATTTCACTAGATGAAGCAGAACCTTCGTCAATTAACAGTACTAGAGGAATATTTTGGAATCCACCAGAGCCATTTGAGTAGATGTCCTGTCTTAACATCTTACGCCCTTCAGTAAATACAATTAATTTCTGTTTGGGTAGAAACTCATTTACAATTTTAACAACAATATCTAAATAGCCCCCTTTATTTCCTCGTAAGTCAATAATAACTCCTTCACAATTTTGATAAAGAAGTAAAGCCATCGAGTTGATTAACTCAACATACGTGGTTCTTCCAAACTTGCTTAATTGAATGTATCCAAACTTATCGTTGAGCATATAGGTGGCATCAATGGTGTTTTGAGGTATATCACCACGGGTTACCATGAAGTTAAGTAGTTCTGGTTCACCACTTCTTCTAATACCCAGTTTTACTTGAGTTCCTTTTGGTCCTTTCAGCGTTCTCATAGCCGCCGAATTGGTTACTTTTTTACCGACAAAAAGGCTATCATCTACTGTAACAATTCTATCTCCTGCAATGATGCCTACTTCTTCTGCTGGTCCTTGCTTTACAACGCTATTAACATAAATCGTATCTTGTTGAATAGTAAACTGAATACCTACGCCACTAAAACTTCCTTCTAGTTCCGAACTCACTTCTTGAGCATAAACTTTGGGTACATAAATACTGTGAGGATCTAGTTCAGATATGATATGAGGTAAAGCATCTTCTACAATTTCTTGCATATCTACGGTGTCAACATAATTTTCATCAATAATACGTAACACACTATTTAGTTTGTTTGTAGGGCTTTGAGTGACAAATATGTTATTGCTGTGTGGCGATGAATAATACATGCCGACGAAAATTCCTATAATGATGCAGATAGCTGCTATAATAGGAGTAAATACTGAAAATCTTTTTTTACTCATACCTTTTGTGTTTACTATTCTTTATCTAGTTTATTTGTGATCAATAAATACAACTTCAATATTGGCTCTTTTAAGGAGTTGAATGCCATCGTCTAGCCTGTAGCTTTCAGAATAAACCACTCGTTTTATACCAGCTTGTATGATGAGTTTAGCGCATTCTATACAAGGGGCAGCAGTAACATACATGGTAGCACCATCACTACTATTGTTTGAACGGGCAATCTTTGTTATGGCATTAGCTTCTGCATGTAGAACGTATGGCTTTGTCGTGTTGTTGTCGTCTTCACAAATATTTTCAAAACCTGATGGAGTTCCATTGTATCCATCTGATATAATCATTTTATCTTTGACAATGAGAGCACCCACTTTTCTACGGATGCAATATGAATTTTCTGACCAGATAGACGCCATTCGTATATAACGAGTGTCAAGCTCTCTTTGTTTGTTTTTATTATCTAAATCTGTGTCCACCTTATTTTTTCTTTCCGATATTGATAAAACCGATATATCTATGTTTTATTTGACCAAATTTATAATAGAGAGAAATACTACGTGTATCTCCTACGTATTTATAGATGTTTGGAAAACTATTAAAAAACTCTATCGCTAATGGATCTGTTTCTCTTGGTCCATCTGTACGATTAACCTTGATTGACATAGCATTGCTTTTTCCATCGGCAGACCATGTTCCATATAATTTGGTGTTAACAATTTTTCCTTCGAAATTGCCTGAAATCCATCCGTCTTCTTCAAGTCCGTCAAAGGTGAAAGTATAGTTACCTTCCTTGTCTCTCAGTTCTATGCTCTTTTTCTTTAGTTCCTCATTACCCTCCCAGACATCAAATGGTTTTGTTTCTTTACCCTGACCCTCAAAAATAAGAGTCATCTTCTTATTCTCTTTTGTGAAGATTGCAGATACATCATCAGTATCGTTGCAGCTTGTAAGAGCTGCAACGATAAGAAATAAGGGTATATAATTTAATAATCTTTTCATAAAATGCCATTACGTTTAAGTAGAGCTTTTATGCTAGGCTCTTGTCCTCTGAATTTTTTGTATAATTTCATAGGATGCTCTGTACTTCCTTTAGAGAGGATATTGTCTCTAAAAGATTGTGCTACTTCGGGATTAAAAATACCTTTCTCTTGGAATAATGAGAATGCATCAGCATCAAGTACTTCTGCCCATTTGTATCCATAGTAACCAGCTGCATAACCACCAGCAAATATGTGACCAAACTGAACACTCATACAAGCATCTTCAATCACAGGTAGAACTTGTGCATCAGCCCATGCTTTTTGTTCAAATTCGATAACGTCTCCTTCAAATGGGGTTTCTCTAGTGTACCAAGCCATATCAAGTAGTCCGAAGCTGACTTGACGAAGGCAGGCATACCCTGCATTAAAGTTTGCTGCATCAATAATCTTTTGGATTAAATCTTCAGGAAGATCTTCTCCAGTTTCGTAGTGTTTTGCAAAAGTATTTAGATACTCTTTCTCAATTAGGAAGTTTTCCATGATTTGAGAAGGTAATTCTACAAAATCTCTGTATACATTTGTTCCACTTAAAGACTCGTAAGTTGAGTTGGCAAACATTCCATGAAGCGCATGGCCAAATTCATGTAAGAATGTGTTTACTTCATCAAATGTTAGTAGGGCAGGTTTATTTGCTGTTGGTTTGGTAAAGTTCATAACAATGGTGATGTGAGGACGGCTGTTTTCTCCGTTTTGATCAATCCATTGTTCTTTAAAACTTGTCATCCATGCTCCTGCTCTCTTGCCTGCTCTGGGGTGGAAATCGGTATATAAAACGGATAAGAAGCTACCGTCTTTATCAAATACATCATAAGCCTTTACATCTTTGTGGTAAACAGGAATATCCTTATTTTCTTTGAAAGTGATACCATAAAGAGTTGTAGCCAATCCAAAGACTCCTTTTTTTACATTTTCTAGTTCGAAGTAGGGGCGGAGCATTTCTTCGTTGAAGTTGAATTTTTTGTCTTTTAGCTTATTTGAATAATAGCTCCAGTCCCATGGCATAACAGTAAAGTCATTATTCTCTGTTTCTTTAGCTAGAGTAGTAACCTCATCGACTTCTTTGTTAGCAGTAGGTTTATAAGCTTTTAATAGATCATTTAGTAGCTTGTAAACATTAGTGCTATTTTCAGCCATTCTCTTTTCTAGAGTATAATCTGCATATGATTTATAGCCTAATAATTGTGCTATTTCCATTTCTGTATTCACGATATCTTTCACAATTTGAGTATTGTTGAATTCGTTATCATGAGTACATTTAGTATTATATGCCATATAAAGTTCTTTTCTTAGATCTCTATTGTCGGCATATCTCATTAGTGGAATGTAACTTGGAGCATCCAGTGTAAAAACCCATCCTTCTTCTCCTTTTTCTTTAGCCGTTTCTTTGGCTGCTTCCAATGCACTTTCAGGTAAACCAGATAATTTTGCTTTATCAGTAACAACGAGTTTGTAGTTGTTGGTTTCTTTCAAGTTGTTTTCTCCAAATGCTAAACCTAATTGACTTAGCTTTTGAGATAACTCTCTATATTTTTCTTGATCTTTTCCTTCAAGGTTAGCTCCACTTCTTACAAATCCATCATAAACTTTATCTAGTAATACTTCTTGTTCATGATTTAGGTTTAAAGAGCTTTTTTTTGCATAAACTTCTTTTACCTTTTTAAATAAATCTTGATTTAAGCTTACGTTGTTGCTGTGTTCACTTAAAATAGGAACCATTTTTACGGCAATAGCCTGAAGTTCATCATTGGTTTCAGCACTACGTAAATTGAAGAAAACAGATAGTACTCTATCTAATAGTTTTCCTGAGTTTTCGTACGCTAAAATAGTATTCTCAAAAGTAGGAGAAGCTGTATTAGATGTTATAGCATCTATTTCAGCAGAATGTTGCTTTATACCCTCTAAGATAGCTGGTTCATAATGTTTGTTTTCGATTTTATCAAAAGGAACCGTATTATGAGGCGTATTGTATTTCTCAAAAAAAGGGTTCTGTGCATGTATCATTGTCATAATGCAAAGTGAAATTAATAATAGACTTAGTTTTCTCATAAGAATTTTTGTTTACGATGGTTATTATACAAAAATGCAAAAAAGAAACGAGCTTTCTAATATTCCCTAGATAGTATTTGTTGTTTTAGAGCTTTTTAGAAATTTAGGAATATAAAAAAAGGATGTCCTAGGACATCCTTTTTGCTTAATCTATAATAGCTAATTATTTGTTGTATTCAGCCATGTGAGCAACAAGATCAAGTACTTTGTTAGAGTAACCGATTTCGTTGTCATACCAAGAAACAACTTTTACGAAAGTATCTGTTAAAGCGATACCTGCTTTAGCGTCAAAAATAGAAGTACGAGCATCACCTAGGAAGTCAGAAGAAACTACAGCATCTTCAGTATAACCAAGGATACCTTTTAGTTCGTTTTCTGAAGCTCTCTTCATTTCAGCACAGATTTCTTCGTATGTAGCTGGTTTTGATAAGTTAACAGTTAAGTCAACAACAGAAACGTCAAGAGTAGGAACACGCATTGACATACCTGTAAGTTTACCGTTAAGTGCAGGGAATACTTTACCTACAGCTTTAGCAGCACCTGTTGATGAAGGGATAATGTTACCTGCAGCAGCACGACCACCTCTCCAGTCTTTCAATGAAGGACCGTCAACTGTTTTTTGAGTAGCAGTTGTTGAGTGAACAGTAGTCATTAAACCGTCTGTGATACCCCATTTGTCGTGAAGTACTTTAGCGATAGGAGCTAGACAGTTTGTTGTACATGATGCATTTGAAACGAATTGTTGACCTTTGTATTCGTTGTGGTTTACACCGCATACGAACATAGGAGTATCGTCTTTAGATGGAGCTGACATAACAACGTATTTAGCACCAGCTTCGATATGAGCTTGAGCTTTTTCTTTTGTTAGGAAAAGTCCAGTAGACTCAACTACGTAATCAGCACCTACTGCATCCCATTTAAGGTCTGCTGGGTTTCTTTCAGCTGTTACCCTAACTGCTTTACCGTTTACGATAAGTTGATTTTTTTCTACGTCTGCTTCTACAGTACCGTCGAATTGACCGTGCATTGTATCATATTTTAGCATGTAAGCTAAGTAATCTACTGGCATTAAGTCATTGATAGCAACAACTTGAATGTCATTTCTTTTTTGAGCAGCACGGAAAACAAAACGTCCGATACGGCCAAAACCGTTAATACCTACTTTAATCATTTTGTTTAAACTTTTAAGGATTTAATAAAATATTTTGTTTAAAATATAGCTCTTAACTAGTATTTAGTTATTCGATGGAGTGCAAAAATAAGTAATTGTTTTTATATTCGCACGTTAAATGACTACTAAAAAATAAAATTATGAAAAAAGGTACGTTAATTCAAGAATTTAAAGAGTTTGCAGTTAAAGGCAACGTAGTTGATATGGCTGTCGGTGTTGTAATCGGTGGTGCTTTTGGTAAAATTGTATCTTCTGTTGTGGCCGATATCATTATGCCTCCTATAGGTTTACTTGTTGGAGGAGTGAACTTTACAGAGCTAAAATGGATCATGAGAGATGCTGTAGTAGATGCCGCTGGGGAAGAAGTTACTGCCGCAGTAACACTCAATTATGGTATGTTTATTCAAAATATATTTGACTTTATAATTATCGCTTTTTCTATTTTCTTGTTTGTAAAATTAATTAACAAAATGACTCGAAAGAAACAAGAAGAAGAGAAACCTGCTGCACCTCCTGCACCAAGTAAAGAAGAGGTTTTATTAGGTGAAATAAGAGATTTGTTGAAAGAAAAAAAATAATTTCCCCTAAAATGAGTACTTTTGTACTCAAATACAATACAACTTCTAGTTATGCAAGAAAAAATAATTATTCTAGACTTTGGTTCACAAACTACTCAGCTGATAGGCAGACGTGTGCGTGAATTAAACACTTACTGTGAAATTGTACCTTATAATAAGTTTCCAAAGGATGATGACTCTATCAAAGGTGTTATTTTGTCGGGAAGCCCTTTCTCTGTTTATGATGATAAGGCTTTTAAAATAGCATTAAAAGATATTTGGGGTAAATATCCTATTCTTGGTATTTGTTATGGTGCACAATTTATAGCATCTGAGTGTGGTGGAAAGGTTGAGCCTACTGCTACTCGCGAATATGGTCGTTCTAAATTATCATGGTTGAATTCTAATAATTTGTTATTGGAAGGTATATCTCAAAACTCTCAAGTTTGGATGAGTCATGGTGATACCATAACTTCTATTCCAGATAATTTTGAAAAAATTGCTTCAACGGAAGAGGTTGATATTGCTGCTTATCAAGTGAAAGGTGAATCTATTTGGGCTGTACAATTTCATCCTGAAGTATATCACTCTGAAGATGGTACTCAATTACTAAAGAACTTCGTCTTTAATATTTGTGGTTGTCATGGTTCTTGGTCACCTGCTTCTTTTGTGGAGCATACGGTTGCCGAGTTAAAAAAACAGCTTGGTGATGATAAAGTTGTATTGGCTCTTAGTGGAGGGGTTGACTCTTCTGTTGCTGCCGTATTACTGAATAAAGCTATTGGTAAAAACCTAACTTGTGTTTTTGTAGATCATGGTTTGTTACGTAAAGATGAATTTAAAAACGTACTTCATGATTATGAATGCTTAGGCTTAAATGTAATAGGTGTTGATGCTAGTAAAAAGTTTTATTCAGAACTTGCTGGAGTAACAGATCCTGAGCAAAAGAGAAAAATTATAGGAAAGGGTTTCATTGATGTATTCGATGTAGAAGCTCATAAAATACAAGATGTAAAATGGTTAGCTCAAGGCACTATCTATCCTGATGTTATTGAGTCTTTATCAATTACAGGAACAGTAATTAAGAGTCATCACAATGTGGGTGGGCTGCCAGAAAAGATGGACTTAAAACTTTGCGAGCCTTTACGTCTTTTATTTAAAGATGAAGTTCGTAGAGTGGGCCGTGAGATGGGTATGCCCGAGCATCTGATTAAAAGACATCCATTTCCAGGACCTGGTCTTGGGGTACGTATATTAGGTGATATTACTCCAGAAAAAGTACGTGTATTACAAGAAGCTGATCATATTTTTATTCAAGGTTTGATTGATTGGAATCTATACGATACGGTATGGCAAGCAGGGGTGATTTTACTACCTGTACAATCTGTTGGAGTAATGGGTGATGAGAGAACTTATGAAAGTGCAGTAGCATTGCGTGCAGTAGCTTCTACTGATGCTATGACTGCCGATTGGGTTCATCTTCCTTATGAGTTTTTGGCTAAGATGTCTAATGATATTATAAATAAAGTGCGCGGTGTAAATCGTGTTACCTATGATATTAGTTCTAAGCCACCTGCAACTATTGAGTGGGAATAAATTATTACAAATAAATGAGAAAGCGGATGTAATCCTAGTGATTATTATCCGCTTTTTTTGTGTAAATACTTTACATATCCTTATGTGCTTACTTTGGGGATTTATAGAGATAAGTACAGATCCTAAGATTGTTTCAGAATAAATTTTAAATATGCCGATTTTTAAGTTGATAACTTTGTGCTGTAAATTTACTTTTTGTCGAAATATGATCCCTTGTTCTGTATTTATTTCTTGTTACTTGGTTGTTCAAAATACGTGTATATATGTATATAAGAATGGGAATAGGGCTAACTATTTTTATTTCTCTTCATATACACACCCTTTTCTGTTTTCATTTTTTTATATAAGATTTGTAATACTGTTGTAATATCTTACTAAGAATAAGAGTCTTTACAAGAAATAAGGGAATTGTAAATTCACGTTTACATTTAGTCTAATATAAACTTTTTTACTCCTTTTGATAAAGGAAGATTATCTTTTAGAGTAATTCGTTTACTCTGAATTTGATTACTGTCTTTAAATCTCTGTCATGATAATCATGTATTTCTAGTAATAAAATACTTAACTAGATCGGTGTACTTATCTCTTTATTATTAAGGATAATTCTAAATGTATAAAAATACGCATGAATAATTAGACTTTTTTCTGACACCGACATGAAGTCATCATGTCGGTGTCATGATGATGTTTTTACTAGGTTAAAACAGATTCATATCAGTTTTAAAGTTTTTTCTTACTTAAAGATTGATTAGATGGAATAATATACAGTCGTGATGTTATAAATAACCATTTTAGAGTTGAAATTAATATCTTTAATAGGGTAGGTTTTTGTTGTATCCTTTGTATCTAAGGATATAAAAAAAGTGCTGTATACAGCACTTTCCACTTTATCTTTTAATATAGAATTAATAATCTTCCATCTTACTAATTTCTCCAGCGAGATCCGAACTCATTAGTTTTTTTACTTTTTCATAATCATAACCATGTCCAAGTAAAAACATAAGTTTGGTTACAGCACATTCTGTA
>NZ_DYYK01000092.1:0-3949 GCF_020741705.1 Bacteroides coprosuis | reverse complement strand
CTTTAAAGTTATTTTTAGCATGAACTATCTTATTTCTAGTCTCATATATATAAGATCCTAGCTTTTTATATATATTTGTTGAGTCTTTTTGTATTTCTCCTTTTCCAGATATATCAATTATATGCTTACATCTTTCACTGTATATTTTCAGATCTGATATACAATCTTTTAAAACTATTTCTGCTAATTTGCTATCATGAATTTTCTTAATATTATCTGATACTTCTAAAAATCGTTCAAGATAAGTGTAATTTACACTTTCGTATGCATCTAATAAATCTTTAAACTTCTTAATATTCCTTTTTTTTATTACTGAGATTGATATGTTTTCGATTATTTGATATAAAAATAAAAATTTTGAGGATTCATCAGATGAGATAGCATACTTATTATATAAATTAAGCAAAGTCATATTTTGGGGAATATCAAGAATATTAACTCTCTCAATAGGCTTTCCCTCATCTTCATCATCTAAAAAACTATAAACCCATATTCCCCAGGTTTATCAAGTGGCTCCAAATTTAATTTTATATCAAATTTGCAATTAATATAATAAAGAACCCTTTTAACTATTGACAGTTGATCATTTTCAAATGTATCTGTTAAATATTTTATTTCAAACGCATATCTATTCTGGGCAGGATAAATATCATAATCTCTATTATAACAATGGTGTTCAGAGTTGTATAGTCCTATTAAAAAAGGACAATCAACTAGTTGAACATTATAATTTTCAGCATAAAAAATTATATTAAATAAAATTTCAGGATTCACTAAGTTTTCATCTAAAGAAACCTGAATCTGGAATATATTTCTTGTTTTAATAGTATAATCGTCTATTTTATCATACTCAAACTCTGTATACTCTATTAACCTACCGAAGTTAATAGACTGGTAATCAAAATCATCCTCATCTATAAATGAAAATAAAATTTCATTAGGATCTGAATCATAATCAAATTCTATTTTATACTTTTCTTCCAGGGGTTTTAGATTATCCAAATATTCTTTCTTCATAATATCTATTATTATAAAGTTAAAGATACAATTTAATAGATGAATTAACTATAAACGAAATTTAGAGAAACATTTAAAATTGAACTATTGTGCTTTACTTGCTCTCAAACGTCAATAAAACACACGGCTTAAAAATTATGTCCTATACTCACTAATTACCCCACACACTTACGCTTAATTTACTTTCAATAAAGTATGTATCATTGCTTTCACTTTCTTTAAATAGAGTTGAATTATTATTCAATACACCCTATGTCATTTGTATAGTCCTAATAAAGTGATGCATAAACATATCTATTCCATCGCCACACATAAATCTTAGAAAGGCCTTTGCCTCATCTAATGTTTTGTATCTGGCTAGTTCCATTTCTCCTCCACTTAATTTTGGAGCTACAACTACATATATTCTATTCATGGTTCTTCTTTATTAATTTGTTCTCAATATTAAATTCACAAAGCATTTTACCTACACTCTGCTCAAAAACTCTCCAAGCTCTCCAATAAACTAACTCACTTCTATCCGTTGGAAGATTGGGAAATAGCTCTCGAAAAGCTTTATAATCCGTTTTTGCTTTAGCTTGCAAAGCCCGTACTCGATCAAGACCTTTGACGATATTTACACTTTGGGTTTTAATTGTCTCACTCTCTTTTAACCGCAAAGCTTCTTCACGTTTAGATATAGCTGTAGCTCTTTCTGATAGGAACTTTCTTATACTAGCCATTAGCTGTTGCACGTTTATCTTATCACCCCAAATTACCTGTTCGTAATACCCCATCATGCAACGCTTAAAGAAGATGTTCCACTCTACTAAGTTGATGAAGTAATATTCGGAGGCTATCATCAAGGCGATATCAGTATATTGTGCTTTGGCTAGCTTTGAATCCATACATCGAGTCAACCAAGCCAAATGATTGATTAAAAGTGTAGTTGCATAGGTATTAACCCCATAGGCTCTAGCAAGATCTGCTAACGTCGGTATATTTTTTACTCCTGCTACATCTTCTAAAATTCTTGATTCTCTGATTTGAATATTTTTAGTTGAATAACTAGCGACCAATGCGGATGGATTCTGATTCTGCAATAAATCTCGCTGTATCCTCGTCAGTCCAGTCTTCGCCTTTAATTCTAGAGTTGATACTTGCAGTATCGTTTGAATATCTCTTATTTGCTTTACTTCTGCCATATTCATTTTGTTTTCTAGCCCAAAAAGCTAATCGTTTTGAGGTTTCCCAAGTCTTTTGTTGCTCATAACGCATCTTTGTTTTACTGATATTCATTTCTGACCAGTAGTCAAAGAAGTCTCTTATCATTTCCTTGGGATATTTTTCTGTAAAAGGAATTAATGACTGATAGAAATCATCTTTCCTTTGAGGGAGTAGAGCAGCTTTAGCTGCGACTTTCTTTACTACTACGTTAGTAGTAGTTTCTTTTATATTCTTCTCTTTCTTCTTCTTTGTGTCCTCGCTGTGTCCTAAATCAGTAGGCTGTGTCTCTCGGTGTGTCATTCGCTGTGTCACTAAGTCTGCTAACTTATTATAATCTAATATATTAGCTGTGTCCTTTGGTGTGTCTTTACGTGTGTCATTAGAGTTATATTCATCATATTTACATAGGGTTATGATATTCATGCCCTGTGCTGATGAAGTGGTGATCATTTTTTCTTTTTTAAGCTTATCTAAAAACACTCTAACCTTACGTTCACCCCAAGACCAACGAGTAGCAAGAAAACGAATTGAAGCAGGAAATTGACCTCGTCCATATTGTATATCTCTACCTCCGATACGCTCAATTGTTACGGTTGCCTCAAATCGTGCTGATTGTATTAAATCTAACCACGCTTCGCACTCCGAAAACGTACGGGCTGCTTTCCACATTTCATGAGAGAAAAACTTTCGACTAAGCTTTAAAAATCCTGATTCCATAAGCTTAAATTAAATCAATCATCTACAAATACCGCTTTGTGATTGATTGTTCTTGTTACTTTAATTTTACCTTCTTTAAAAAGAATGTTTAAACAATCTCTAGCTTCAGAAACAACAAGATTAAGTAACTCAATATCTATTATGTGAGCTGGTTCAATTCGTTTTTCTTTTTTCTCTTTCTGAAGCTTCTTTATCATTTCTAAAATATATTCTTTGTCCATTAGTAATATACATTTGTTAGTTGTTTTCCGTTACTTTCAATTTGCCACTGTCCTTTCTTTGGCTCTTTTAAAACCAAATCTTCAACCTTTCCAAATCGCTTGTATGTACCACATAGATCTACTATCCAACCATCCTTTCCTTTACAAGGACGTATAGCCCTGCCTACCATTTGATAGTAAAGAGCAAGAGACATTGTAGGACGTGCTAAAACGATAGTATCTAATTCTGGATAGTCAAACCCTGTTGTTAAGACTCCAACGTTGGCCACAACCTTAATTTCTCCACTCTTGAATTTTCTCAAAATCATCTCACGCGTTTTCTTAGGTGTATCACCTGAAACAATGGCACAACCAGGAATAGAATAAGTAAGTCTTTCTGCTTCTTTGATAAATCTTGTAAAGACCAGAATACCCTTTGGCTTTCGTCCTGAATGAGGATTCAAAAGCCTTTGAATAGTATTCACCAGAAAAGAATAAAAGTCTATACGCTCATATTCTTGAATTACTGATTTATCTGTATAATCTGCACCCGTAGAGTTGAGTTTTAAATTTCGCTCATCCATTACATCTAATTGGAAGTATTGTAGTTCCGCTAAAAACCCTTGATTTAAGAGTGTTCTTACTTGAACCTGATAGATTACATCTGAAAAGATTCTAGGACGTGTACGAGTTATAAAACGAAGTGAAGAACCAAAACTATTGGAAGCTAACCTATACGGTGTAGCCGTTAAACCTAAAATCTTACAATTAAGATATTGAAAGAACGTTTTGTACATTCCTTGTTTCGG
>NZ_DYYK01000091.1:0-5536 GCF_020741705.1 Bacteroides coprosuis | reverse complement strand
TATCAGTCATGCTTTTGCAGATGGATTGCACATCACTCGCTTCTACCAAAAAATAGAAGAAAGACTAAATTCACTATAACAAATATTCTTTATAGACAGATAAAAGAGGATGGCTAGCCATCCTCTTTTTGTGTTATTTAATAAGTGGATGGAGTATTAAATAAATCCATACACCTTCTTAACTTCCCGTATACTCATTTATACTACTTGTTAAAATAATTCTTATTAAAAGTCAATTCTCTCTACTTTAATCATTAAATTTAGCGGTTGAATAAGATATGACAAAACACATCAATGAAAAAGATAGACAAATCTGCTGACAAAGTCTTTTTTACTTCCGACTTACATTTTGGCCACGAATGGATCATTTCCTTTAATCAGCGTCCGTACAAAAGTGTTGAACAGATGGATGATGAATTGATTAAAAACTGGAATCAAACTGTTCCCAAAGATGGCATTGTATTCGTATTGGGTGATATTGGCTACACGGATGACAAACGAATTATAGAGATATTCAATCAGCTTCACGGTGAGAAAATACTAATTAAAGGGAATCACGATTGGGACTATTATAAAGAGGAAACCTTAAATAGTTTGTTCAAAGAAGTTTATGATCTTTTATTTCTTAGGGTACAAGACTATAATCATTCGGTGTACCATTATATGGTGCTCTGTCATTACCCTATGTTCGATTGGCAAAACTCTTATAAAGGTACATGGCAGTTATTTGGGCATATTCACACCCGTAGGTTGAAAGAATTTCAAACGGTAAAGTCTCGTCTATTTTCTACACAATATGATGTGGGAGTTGACAATAATCAGTTTCGCCCTATATCTTGCCGTGAAATAAGCGAGATTATTGAGAAGCAAAAGAAGAATCCTCTCTTTAAGCAATCTAATTACTACTAACCACTATCCCTTATCTATAAATACAAATACTATGTACACAATCATCCGCAAAAAAGACTTATGTACCTCCGTATGGAGTGGGGGTACTACTACTCAGCTGGCTATTTATCCTCCACAATCCATTTATGCTCAGCGTAACTTTAAATGGAGGGTGAGCTCGGCCCAGGTTGATGATGAAACTTCTACTTTTACATCCTTACCTAATATTGCTCGTATCCTAATGCCTCTTGAAGGAGATTTAGAGCTTTCACATAAATCGAAAGGAGACTTTCATTTGGCTCCTTTTGATCAGAATCATTTTTGGGGAGACTGGCACACTACCAGTCGTGGAAAAGTAAAAGACTTTAATGTGATGCTATCTGAGGGTAGTAGTAAGGTAGATGTATTGCACTTGGAGTCTACAGAATCTTATCTGAATAATACAAATTTGGAAGAATTACAATACAATACATTTTTTCCTACTTTCTGGGATAATCCACTCGATAAAGAAGAGGACTGCATGAGTGAGTTATATTATTTCTATGAAGGCACCTCCTTTGAGGTTGTCGTAGCGAATAAGAAAGAAACCTTATTGGCTGGAGACGTACTTGTATATACAGCTCATAAAGACGAGTGGGGTAAGTATAAGTTAGGTATAATTGCTCAAGCACCACAGCCAAGTGTTATTATAAAAGTGCAAATATTACACTCTCGATAAGCATGATAAAGAGTCTCTTTCAAAGCTTCAATGCAATAAGAATGTGATTTATATTTGCTATTCTATATGTATTACCAAATAGATAACTGCTTATAACCTCTGATAAATAAAGTGTTAAGGGGATTATATTTACCAACCTCATCATTGTAAGAAGGCAGAAGCAGAATAAATGTAGTATTTTTTGGACAATTAATATAAATTATTGATCTTTATATCAAGATGTTGTGTAACACGTTATTACTATAAACAGATAGAGCTTTATAGGTGTTTATATATTAACCAACCCTTAAAAAATTTGAATATGACTTTTTTTGATTCATTAGTAATTACATTTGTAACCTTGGCTGCTGTTGGCGTTGTGCTGTACTTGATCAATTATTATGTAAAAGATGATCGAGCTTCACAAAAACAAGGAGAATAATTGTAAGTAGAGTATCAAGCCTTCATGTTGAAATGAAGAAAACGAATACAAAAAGGACCTATCTAATTAAGTTTAGAGAGGTCCTTTTTTGATAAGTACAAGCAGAGCATATTTATGCGTATGAATAATTATATTTATTCTATTTTTTAGGGAGTGAAACATAGAACACATTCTGACACCGACATCGTAATGACATGACACCGACATGTTGCCTTTTTGACCCTGATCTAATGCTATTTTGACTTAGTCAGAATAAACTGAAGTTTTTGAGTGTATGATTATACAAAAAAGAGACTGTCTCCTTGTACAGAAACAATCTCTTTGAAACATAAATATTTTATACTTAGAATTTTACTTGGTAAGCTTTAATAAGTTGATTCATAGCCTTCTCCAATAGAGGCTTAGGACAACCTACATTGAGCCTCATAAAACCACTACCCCCTTTGCCAAAACTAATACCTGGATTCAAAATGAGTCCGGCCTCTTCTTTAAAGAATGCATCGAGTTTGTTATCTGCTAAGCCCAATTCTCGACAATCTAAAAAGATAAGGTAGGAAGCTTCTGGCTTTATCATTTTTATGCGTGGCATCTTTTCTTTTAATAGCTGACTAACATAATTGATATTTCCTTGAATATACTCTAATAGCTGAGGAAGCCAATCTGAACATTCATTGTATGCAGCTATGAGTGAACAATAGGCAAACATATGACTACTTGTAACGTCAAGTGCTTCTACGAAACTTTGATATTCCTCTCTTCGTTTTTTATCTTTTATAATGCAATATGAACTGGCTAACCCAGGCATATTAAATGCCTTGCTGGGAGACATAAATACAATAGAATTCTGTTCTGCCTCTGTAGAAACTGTAGCAAAAGCATGATGTTGGTGAGGCGGAAGTGTTAAATCAGCATGTATCTCATCTGAAATAATCAGTACATCATTCTTCTTACAGATATGAGCAATCTTTTGTAATTCTTCTTTAGTCCACACTTTTCCTCCTGGATTATGTGGATTGCAAAGAATAAATAATTTGGCCCCTTGAATATCTTTTTCGAACTGCTTGAAGTCTATTTGAAATTCATGATTCGTATCGATAAGAAGAGAGTTGTACGTTACTTTTCGCTTATTGGCAATAGGAACATTGAAGAAGGGTGGATATACGGGAGACATAACAAGTATCTTATCTTCGGGTTGACTAAAGCACTGGATAGCAAACGCTATACCTCTTACAATTCCTGGAGTAAAAATAATTTCTTCATCTTCTACTATCCAATTGTATCGGTTTTTTGTCCACCTCTTTATCGCTTCATGCCAACGACTGGGGAGCATAGTATAACCAAGAACTCCTTTGTCAAGCATGTTTTGAATAGATTTCAGGATAGGGATAGGGGTCTTGAAGTCCATATCTGCTACCCACATTGGTATAAAGTCTTTGTTATTCATTTCCATTGCTGGTTCATCGTATTTTACGGAATCCGTATTATTACGATCAATAACTTCATCAAAATTAATTTTCATAGTTTCAATATTATAGGTAAGTAAAAAACAAGGAGAAGGTATTTCTTTCTTTCTCTCTCAATAAGGCTAGTTTTTAGTCTTTATACTAAAGAAGAGTTTTCGATATGAAAATGTTCATTACATTTGGCTTATATCAAGAAAACCACTATAAACCTTGCACTCAGCATTAAAGGTATTAAGAATCTCCTAAATAAAGAAAGGGATATTACTACTATTTATTAGATTTGAAATGAGGGGAATGTGGTAACCTCTATTTTATATATGATTATGGATACAACTGCTATATACACAAAAAAAGAAGAATTGGCCAATACTATAACCCATTTGGCTGGTATAATACTTGGATTGATTGCTAGTTACTATCTTTTAGGGAAAGCTTACGCTCATGACGATGTCCATTGGGCGGTATCAAGTGTTCTTGTTTATCTCTTTGGTATGCTTTCGAGTTATGGAATATCTGTCATTTACCATGGCTGTTCCAATAGATATCGCAAAAAGAAGCTTCAGAAGATCGACCATGCTGCTATTTACTTACATATAGCAGGAACTTATACCCCCTTTACATTGATTACCTTACGACATGCTGGTAGTTGGGGCTGGATGTTGTTTTCCTTTGTTTGGTTCTCCGCCTTGCTAGGTATATTGATGAGTTTCAGGAACCTAGACAAGCATAGTCATCTTGAAACTCTCTGTTATGTCATAATGGGATCTGTTATATTAATTGCATTCAAGCCTTTTATGGATGTATTGGGGAGTACAGGTAGAATGGATGTGTTGTATTGGATAATTGCGGGCGGAGTATTTTATATTGTAGGAGCCTTGTTCTATTCTTTTACAAGAATAAGATATATGCACACTGTGTTTCATCTATTTGTAGTGGGTGGTAGTGTATGTCATATACTCGCTGTCTATGCAGCACTTTAGACTGAATATTACAATCGTATTTCGATTCACAAAGATGTTCCACTTTTTCCTTGTATTTGGCTTAAATTATTACTGATAGCCTTGGTATGATATCCTAGTTTTATATCTTGCATGAAAGAAAAATAATAATCAATCATAGATATTAGTTGTTAAATGAAGGTAGAAAAGAGTGGCTAGTGATAGTCGCTCTTTTTTCATATATAAAAAGAGCCTCGCTTCAATAAGCAAGGCTCTTAATTCTTTAAAATCATAAGGTAAATGAGAGAATATCTATGATTTTAGTTTTGTTTTTTGTAGCTAATAGTCATTTCGCCATCTCTAAGGATAAGAGAATCAGCAGAAATAGCTTCAACTTCGAAAGCAATAGTGTCAGTTGTTATTTCAGCACCTTGTTTTTCTTGGATTAAGTATAAATTGCTATCATCAACCCACCATTTTGTATTGGCAACAGTAGCATTGTTAATAGACTCAGCAAGGCTATCGCTTTTAAGAGCAATACCTTGAACTTCTTCTGCGTTAGCAGGATTAGCTTCTACCCATGAACCTAGGAATGCTTCTGAAGCATCAGCAGGAGTTTCTTCAACAACAGCTTCTACTTCTGTGTTTTCTACGTTTTCTTGATTTTTAGCTTTGTTTTGGCATGATGCTAGAACAAAAACAAATGCACCTAAAATAATTGCAATCTTTTTCATACTGTTTTATAATTAAATTAATTGTGAATAATCATTTACTTCTTCGTATTTAGCATACAGTTGCACTACAGTTACTCTTAAGGGTTCTCTCTATGCCTCTGTCAAAATAATTGAAGAGCTTTTGGGCGAATATACGTCTAAAATATAGGGATGAAGGATTAAATAAATACCTCTCTTTGTTGAAGGGATGGTAGTGAATCTTATTCTTGTAACTAATCCTGTTACATTGATAAAAGGAAGTGTTAACATTCTATTTATCAGATTCATATAAAGAGTAAGTGGTTGTATCTATCTGTTTCTTTTACTAGAGCTTTTTGTTATCGGGGGGCAAATGTAGTCATTTTTATGATTCACCAAATAAATTAAGCAAAAAA
>NZ_DYYK01000090.1:0-4298 GCF_020741705.1 Bacteroides coprosuis | reverse complement strand
GTATTTTAAGAGAATTCAAAGGATGAAGAAAAGAAAAAGTCAAATTGACTCAAAAAAAGAGGATTACACGAGAAATAAGTAAAATAAATAGGAATTTTTACCAAAAATAGAAAAAGTTTATCTAGAAAAAGCTTCAATAAGCCCGTTGGAGTAACTGATAGTCAGTCTGTACCACACGATAATGAAATTCATAATTATTGACTTCAAAATATTCACTTATTGAGCAAAAATAGCAGTAAAATATTTTGGTTATTTCAAACCCGTCTTTAGGATAGATATAAAAGGGCTAATTGGGTATATAATCCACGGCTATAGGGCTTGTAAGGCTATTTAAGTTTGTTATTAAAAAGCTTTCTTATCTCCCAAAAAAGTAGTACTTTTACATAACTTTTTATGAGATAAAAATATATAATAAATAATCCTTTTAAATGGTTGAACAAGACAGAATTATAAAGATCAACATTGAAGACGAGATGAAATCTTCTTACATCGATTATTCGATGTCAGTTATCGTATCTCGTGCTCTTCCAGATGTTAGAGATGGATTTAAGCCTGTTCACCGTCGTATCCTTTATGGTATGATGGAACTAGGTAATACTTCAGATAAACCCTATAAGAAATCAGCTAGAATTGTGGGTGAGGTTTTAGGTAAATATCACCCTCACGGAGATAGTTCCGTTTACTTAGCCATGGTGAGAATGGCACAAGAATGGGCAATGCGCTATCCTTTAGTTGATGGGCAAGGTAACTTTGGTTCTGTCGATGGTGATAGTCCTGCGGCTATGCGTTATACAGAAGCTCGTCTAAATAAGATGGGTGAAGAGATGATGCAGGACTTATATAAAGAAACTGTTGACTTTGATCCAAACTTTGATAATACCCTTCAAGAGCCAAAAGTGCTTCCTGCACGTATTCCTAACTTATTAGTGAATGGGGCATCGGGTATTGCAGTGGGTATGGCTACAAATATGCCTCCTCACAACCTTTCTGAAGTTATTGACGCTTGTCAGGCTTACTTAGAGAATACAGAAATTGATGTTGAAGGCTTAATGCAATATGTCAAAGCTCCCGACTTCCCAACAGGAGGTTTCATCTATGGTATGAGTGGAGTGAAAGAGGCTTTTGAAACAGGTCGTGGACGTGTGGTTATGCGTGCAAGAGCTGAGATAGAAGCTGGGCAAACTCATGAAAAAATTGTCATTTCGGAAATACCTTATAACGTAAATAAAGCAGACCTTATCAAACACATTGCAGACTTAGTCAATGAAAAACGTATTGAAGGTATTGCCAACGTGAATGATGAGTCTGACCGTAGTGGTATGCGTATTGTTGTGGACTGTAAACGAGATGCGAATGCAAACGTAGTCCTTAATAAGCTGTACAAGATGACAGCCCTACAATCTTCATTCGGGGTAAATAACGTAGCACTGGTAGATGGTCGTCCACATACCTTAAATCTTCGTGATTTAGTGGCCAATTTCGTAGAACACCGTCATGATGTAGTGATTCGTCGTACACAGTTCGACCTTCGCAAAGCAGAAGAACGTGCACATATCTTAGAAGGTTTGATTATTGCTTCTGATAATATTGACGAAGTAATCAAAATTATTCGTGCAGCTAAGAATCCTAACGAAGCTATTACAAACTTAATGACTCGTTTTGAATTGTCAGAAATTCAAGCTCGTGCCATTGTTGAAATGCGTCTTCGTCAGTTGACTGGCCTAATGCAAGATCAACTTCATGGAGAATACCAAGAAGTAATGGCTCGTATTGCTGAGTACAAAGAAATCTTGAATAACGATGAGAAATGTCGTGAAGTAATCAAGGCAGAACTACAAGAAGTAAAAGACAAGTATGGCGACGAGCGTCGTTCAGAAATTGTTTATTCTTCGGAAGAGTTTAACCCAGAAGATTTCTATTCAAATGACCCTATGATTATTACTATTTCTCACATGGGTTATATCAAGCGTACACCATTATCAGATTTTACTTCTCAAAATAGAGGAGGGGTGGGTTCGAAAGGAACAGATACACGTGATCAAGATTTCATCGAACATATCTATCCTGCTACCATGCACAACACCATGATGTTCTTTACTCAGATGGGTAAATGCTATTGGTTGAAAGTGTATGAGATTCCAGAAGGGTCGAAAAATTCTAAGGGTAGAGCGATACAAAATTTATTGAATATTGATAGAAATGATGCAGTAAATGCTTATCTTAGAGTTGAGGACTTGAATGATGAGGAATTTATTAATAGTCATTATGTTATCTTCTGTACAAAACACGGTGTCATAAAGAAAACACTATTAGAACAATACTCTCGTCCACGTCAAAATGGTGTGAATGCTATTACAATTCGTGAAGACGATAAAGTAATAGAAGTTCGCCTAACCAATGGAAAATGTAATATTGTTATTGCCAACAAAAATGGTAGAGCTATTCGTTTCCATGAGGAAAATGTCCGCCCTATGGGGAGAACAGCAACAGGTGTTCGTGGAATTCGCTTAGATGAAGATGGACAAGATGAAGTTGTGGGAATGGTTGCTATTCGTGATCTAGAAACAGAAACTATCATGGTAGTATCTGAAGAAGGTTATGGTAAACGTTCTGAAGTAGAAGACTATCGTATCACTAATCGAGGAGGTAAAGGTGTGAAAACCATGAACATTACCGAGAAAACAGGTAAATTAGTAGGTATAGAGTCTGTAACCGATGAAAATGACTTGATGATCATCAATAAATCAGGAGTAACAATCCGTCTTGATGTTGAAGATGTAAGAGTTATGGGTCGTGCTACTCAGGGAGTTAGATTAATTAATCTAGACAAGAGAAACGATCATATCGGTTCGATCTGTAAAGTCCTTTCAGAAGAAGAGGAAGAAATTATCGAAGAGGAAGATGTTGATGTAGAAGGTATGGAGCAAGCACCAACTGAGGATGAAGATACATCTACAGAAGGAGGAAATCCATCTACTGGCATGCTTTTTGATGATAATGACTTATAAATAGATTAAGGAAAAATTACTTCAATAAATAATAAACAAAACAACAATCATGAAAAAAGTACTATTATCAGTGGCTTTACTTGCAGGAGCATTTACTTTCTCATTTGCTCAGCAAAAATCTGTAAAAGAGGCCAAACGTATTGCTAATGGTGTTAATCCAGATTTCGCTCAAGCAGAACAGCTAATCAATGAAGCTTTAGTAAATGATGAAACTAAAGATGATCCTGCTACATGGGATGTTGCTGGTTTTATTCAACAGAGAAGAGTTGAAGAAGAACAGAAGAAACAATACCTTAAACAGGCTTTTGATACTGTAGGTGTTTACAATAGCGTGAGCAAACTAGTTGAATACTACGCAAAATGTGATGAACTAGCAGAAATTCCGAACGAAAAAGGAAAGATTAAAAACAAATTCAGAAAGAATAACTCTAAGATTGTTCTTCAGTTCCGTCCAGAATTGATCAACGGTGGTGTGTATTTCTTTAACGTAAACAAAGATAAAGAAGCGTTTGATTTCTTTGCTAAGTATCTAACATCAGCTACTCTTCCTATGTTTGAAGGCGCTGACTTGAAAACAACAGACGAAAACTTTAAGGTAATTGCATACTATGCAACACTTGCTGCTATGCGTCTTGAAGATTATCCAGAAATTGAAAAATTTGCTCCTCTAGCTGTTGATACAACTAAAGAAGGTATGCAAGCACTTGAAATCTTAAGCTACTCTTACAAGGCTCAAGAAAAAGAGGCTGAATTCTTGGCTTCACTTAAAGATGGTATGGCTCAGTTCCCAGAACATCTATACTTCTTTGGTAATCTAGTAGATTACTACGTGAACCACGAACAGTTTGATGATGCTCTTGCTCTAGCTAAAGATATGGTTGCTAAATATCCAGAAAATAGCTACTATGTATATGTGCAAGGTTTTATCAACCACCACATGAAGAACTATGATGAAGCAGCTGCATGTTTTGCTAAGGCTATCGAACTAGATCCAAGCAATGCTGAAGCTCATTCAAACTTAGGTCTTGTTTATACTATTCAAGCTCAAGCTATCTTAGATGCTGTTCCTGTAGATCTTGACATCAATGATCCAGAGTACAAAGCAGCTACAGAAAAAGCAATAGATCTTTACAAAAAAGCTCTTCCTAACTACGAAAAAGCTAGAGAACTTAAACCAGAAGAACAAAGTCTATGGTTACAAGGTCTTTACCTAGTTTACTACAAATTGGGTATGGAAGAAATTGAAGAAATCGAAGCTCTATTATAATAAGTAGATTAGATTAAAAAATA
>NZ_DYYK01000089.1:0-18744 GCF_020741705.1 Bacteroides coprosuis | reverse complement strand
ATACCAATCTTTTTATCCACAAAATAATATCTTTATCATGACACCGACATGTTGTTACGATGACACCGACATGATGATGTTTTGACACCGATATAACGTCTTCATAACCCTGATCTAAAAACAAATCATTTTTAAACGTATTTTTATACAAAAGAATAAATCACTAAGCACAAAAAAAGCACCCCATTTCTGGAGTGCTTTTTTCATAAATATAGTGTAGTATTTTCGCTTATAAATTCAAGTTTGGATTGGCCTGAATAGCCTCTCTAGGAATAGGAATAGTGTAACGCGTATCGTTTTGTTTCAAGATATACGTTTCACCCTCTACTACCTTTTTAATCTCTGGACGAGTGGTACGACGAAGGTCGAACCAGCGATGTCCTTCTAGTGCTAACTCACGAGCACGTTCGTCGTAAATGAATTGAAGTAAATCTTTCTGACTGAACTTACTTATATCCGTTTTCACACGAGCAATACCCTCAGCAGTATAGCGTTTATTTACTAGTTGTAGCAAGAATTTCTTCGCTTTGTCGAGCTCATTTAGTTGAGCAGCAGCCTCAGCAGCTGTTAGCACCACTTCTCCCAAACGGAATGAGCAATTGAATTCGTTCTTACCACCTTTTATAGACTTACGCAGTCCAGTCTCCTCATCAGGTTGAGAAAAGTATTGGTTCAAACGCAAATCATCTTCAGCATAAAGAGCCACAAACTCGGGACGCAACACAGTGGCATAGTTTACAGGATTACTCATTACAAACTCTGCTGCATTGATATTTTCAGATGAAGTATAATGATTAGGGAGAACTGGTTTTTCGCCCGTTAGTTCTACCAATTTATAATCTGCCTTCATCACGCTTTCAGCCGCTGCCAAGGCATCTTTCCAATTATTCATATATAATGATACACGAGCCTTCATAGCATCTACAGTAGTAGTATTGAAACGATAAGAAAACTTATCTTCCCATTTTTCTACATTGATATATTCTGAAGCTGTATTGATATCTTTAAGAACAGCATCAAACACTTCGCCTACCGTATTACGATAACGTACTTTTTCGGTATCGGTATCCAATATTAACGGAATGGCTTTAGCATTGCTTGCACCATCTACCGAGTAAGGCTGACCATGTAGGTTGACCAATAAGAAATGCATATACGCACGTAGCAAATACGCTTCTCCAATCAATTGATTTACTACAGCAGGATCTTTAGACTGAATAGTACTACCATTATCAATTACTTCATTGGCAATATAGATGACGTGGTAATAGTTTTTCCAGTCGAAATGCACATCACTTGTTTTGATAGAATTATCATCCCAAATCTGAAGATAACCATAAGAGTTTAAATCATATTGGTTGTCTGCCACCTGCATTTCATCCGAACGGAAGTTTGCCATACCTCTATCACGAGGTATAGTATTATAAGCTTTTGCTAAAAGAGCTCTAAACTCATCATCCGTTTTAGGTATAACCTTTCCTACTGGTTGAATATCCAGAAAACTATCACAGGAAGTCATTCCAAATGCCAATAGGCAAAGTAGAGAGAATATATATTTCTTCATTGTTTTCTAATTAAAAGGATAAGTTTAAATTAAATGTTACCGATTTTGGCATAGGTGCTGCATACGGATTACTCATTGACTCTGGATCAATATAGTTTTTGTAATTCGCTCCAAAGACAAGTAGGTTTCTTCCTTCTAGTGCTACCGACGCTGTTTTTACACCTACACGTTTAAGCAAGGTTTCGGGAATACGATAACCGATACGAAGGTTTTGCAAACGGATATAGCTCAATTTTTTCACCCAGATATCTAAGTTGTTATAAATATCAGCACGACCAGAGTACCATTGATTTTCCATATCTCTATGCTCTGCTGCAAATAGTGCAGGAAGGCTTGTGTTTGGATTATCAGGAGTCCAACGGTTTAGGATATCTTTATTTGCATTACGTCCACGGTCATAATTTATTGCATCATAAGAAGGTTGAGTGCGTACATGACCACCGAAATTGTATGCAAAGTTGATTGATAAATCCCAGTTTTTATAAGTAAAATTGTTGATGATACCACCTGTATAAGGAGGTTCTGATGTACCAATATAGGATTGGAGTTCGCGTTCTTCTTTAGGTGTAACATCTGTACCAATGATACCCCATTCTCCTTCTTGCAAACGGTATAGTTCTTTCAAAGTAAGTTTATCGCCTTTTTTGTCTACAAATAAAGGATAACCATCTTCATCTAGTCCCGCTGTTTTGAAAGCAAAGATAGCACCTGCTGGATAACCTTCACGACTAGGAGTTAGTGAGTGTTCGGCTACGGTTTCTCTCAACACCTTATTATTATTGTAAGAGAAGTTGAAATTGGTTTCCCAAGTAAAGTTCTTTGTTACAACATTCTTAGTTGATAAAGCCAACTCTACCCCTTGGTTGGTCATACTAGCCCAGTTGATTGTAGAAGATACGAAGCCCGATTCCAAAGGCAACATTTGCAAACCAATCAAATCTACACCCTTACGGTAGTAGTAATCTAGGCTCATATTAATACGGCTATCTAATACAGAGAAATCAATACCGGTATTGACCGAGTGTGTCTTTTCCCATCTCAATTTTGCATTAGGAGCCGAATCCACACCAATCATGTGTTCTGAACCATCAGGCAAGATAGAACCTACAGTATAATTACCCACTAAGAAAGGAGAGGTATTCTTATCAATATTTCCTTGAAGACCATAAGAAGCACGAAGTGCTAGATTATCAATCCAAGTAGCTGAAGCCATAAAAGATTCATTGGACATTCTCCACAATCCACTTACCGAGTAAAGTGGTAAGTAACGATACTTCTTAGACACTCCGAATAAGTCGGAACCATCCATACGCACACTACCCCCTAGCGTATAACGTTGTTTGAACGAGTACGACATAGTAGAGAAGAAAGATGCATACGCATTTTCTTGATAAGTCTTCGTATGTAAAGGGTATCTTCTAGCCTTATCTTCATCGGGGAAGATAATCGGTTTTGTAGTCAAAGTCTTTCTATCATAACCATAACCAGCACTAAAAAGAGTTTCATACTTGGTCTTTCTCAACTCTGTACCTGCCATAACTTCTAGTTCGTGGTTATCGCCAAACTGGTTGCGGTATTCTGCCATAGCCTTCCAAGTCATTTGAGAGTTCGTATTCTCATAAGCCTTGTGCACACCACCCTCAGGAATGAAGTAAGCATACTTTTGAGTTTTAGGATCGTAGTACTTACTGTTTTTACGAATATTTCTCATGGTATAACTTTCACCATCGGCAATTTGCTCTTTAGAGGTTTTATCGTTTTGCAAGCCCAATTGAGAAGTTATCTTGAAATGATCATTTAAACGAAATTGAAGATCTAAAATAGCAGAGATAGAATTAATGGTTTCTTCATTAGAAGTATTCGCTCTCTCTTCAAAGATATTAAACCCTAAATCGGTATCCGAGTTGTTTTGGATATCGAAGTCATATACATATTCCCCATTTTCATCACGAGGACGAAGGTATGGGTTGGCTCTTCTGGAATAGTAAAAAGGATTTGTCAAACCTGCTCCATCCGATAGATAAGTTTTGTTCTTTCTACGGTTTGCAAAGATAGACGCCCCTACCTTAAACATATTATTTATGCGGTAGGTAGTTTTACTAACCATATTCAGACGAGTATTTTTTACTCCGTGCACATTTCCATTTTCCTCATTGAAGCCCAATGAGTTGTAATAAGTTACTTTTTCGCCACCTCCTGAGATGTTGACGTTGTACTCCTGATTGAAAGCATCTCTAAACAAGATTTTCCCCCAATCGGTATTGGTATTACTGAGCAGTTCTAGTTCACGCGCAGCTTCGGGTGTTAGTGCAGATGCACCATTGCTGATATAATCTTCTACCAACCCATGGCGATTTAGGATTCGGTAAACCTCTCCTTTTTCTTTGTACTGATTAAACGGACTTCTAAGCAAATCCTTCTCCAAACCTACTTTTTCTTCGCTATTCATCAAGTTCAAGCGACTAGTTCCTAATCGAGGAGAATAAGTAAGACGAGTAGAGAAGTTCACTCTAGGTTTGCCCTGCTTACCGCTCTTGGTAGTAATTACAATTACCCCATTGGCAGCACGAGCACCATAGATAGCCGTAGCTGCCGCATCTTTCAATACCGTGATATTTTCAATATCGGCAGGATTAATACCCGCGATAGAAGATTGGCGAAGGTTATCAATATCTACATTATCGTGCTTTGGAATATCTGTCCCCTCCAATGGAATACCATCAAGCACCCAAAGAGGGTCTTGCGTACCATTTAAAGAAGCAGTACCACGAATACGTATTTTCATAGGAGCACCAGGAGCACCCGATGTAGAAGATACCTGCATACCCGCAATCTGACCAGCTAAAGCTTGATCGACACTTTTCACCGAACCGAGCATAGCATCAGATAGCTCAACCTTGGTAACTGCTGCCGTGAGCTTTCTCTTTTCAATCGTTTGGTATCCTGTAACCACCACAGCATCTAGCATAAGAGATGAGGGTTGCAAAATGATATTGTAGTGATCTTTACCAGCTACAAGAGCTACTTCTTGGGTAGTATGCCCCAAGTAGCTACAGAAAAAGCGATTGACACCTTCGGGTACAGAAAGGGAAAAGTTTCCATCGACATCTGTCACAGAACCCTTCACACTATTGGCAGCACCAGCCTTTTCCAGATCCTTAGCATCTAGAAATACAGTCGCACCAATCAACATAAAACCATCTTCGGCAGAAGTTATGGTTCCTTTTATTATGCGATTAGCTGCACTAGCCCCAAAGGCTGTGCAGCATAATATTAAGAATGATAGTAAATATTTTCTCATGATTATTCTAATCCCTAATTGATTTTTACCCTAGTATTATTTTAGACCTAGGGCAGTGTTGATACGTAAAATTAAATCTTGGTAGTGATATTGTGTGGCTATGTCGCTGGTGTTGACTCTTCTCTCTAGAAGTTTTTTCACACGCATCAATTCTCCACGTTTTACAGAAATAGCATCAGAGATTCTATTAAGCTGAGAACCGTAGAAATCGAGTGTTCTACCCGCAGCCATATTCGAACCTTTGAATGATTTCATAGCAAACTCATCGTGACTACAGAATGGAGTTTGGTGATCAAGCAAGAAGTGATCATCTGTCATGTTCTTACTAATCTTCACCCCTTCTGATTCTGCTGCTGCTGTAATAAGTGCATCAACAAAACCTTTCTGAAGATTACGAGTCATTACATCTGTTTTACCCCCTTGCTCGGTTACTTTGAAAATGCTTTTGTGAAGCATATCCATCAAATCTACTGCAGTGAAAGCATGGCTACCGTTTGCCGATTCGTTTTCGAGCATACGCATTAAACGATTATTGGCTAGCAAATCCCAGAAAATGTATGCCTGAGCATTTTTCAACATCTTGTGAGGTGCATTTTCAATTATACCTACAGGAGTATCTCTGCGAAGGAATGTATATTGACCTATTTCATTATTGAACAACCACTCTGGGTAGCAAAGTACTTCGTCTAACAAGAACTGAACCGACTCTTTTTGTTTTTCTTTTTCAACAAAAGTATAAGTCTTCATGCCATCGCCTACAATGGTATTTTCAATATAAATACCTCCTACATTAGCCATAACATGGTATAAGAAATAGTTCCACTGGCTAATTACAGCATAGTACATACGAGAAGCCTCATCGTAAGTCTGACCTTGTTCGCCTGTTGTAGACCATTTCAAGATTTCGGGTACAATACGTTTTAAGTTGGCAATACCCAGTTTTGAAGATTTAACAGGATCATCACCCAAGTCTTCATTTTGAGCACGTGGATCAACAGCATCTCTAGGATCTTGAGCCTCTAGATATTTATACAAGCGACCCGTGTGTTGTTGTAGGTAGTTGTGAAGTTCGCCTTTTTCTGCTTCAGGAGTTTCAGAAGCATACCAACGGTAACCATAACCAATTGCAAAAATATCGTATGGTCCGATGTGTGGAGACATTACTTTTACACCATCACCAGGCTGAGCAACGTAGTTATAACGAGCATAGTCCATAATAGAAGAGGAAGTTGAATTCATCTTAGTCGTAAATTCTTCCGAACGAAGTTCATCAGTCTTATACGCCCAAGAACCCATCATATTATGACGAAGCCCAAGAGAGTGTCCCACCTCATGACAAGCCACAAAACGGATAGCATCTCCCATTACTTCTTCGGGCAACTCTGTACCACGTACCTCTTCACGAACAGCACCTGTTTGAATAGTGTTCCATTCTTGAATCATAGTAAGTACGTTGTGCCACCACATAATGTCGGCTTCCAAGATTTCTCCCGAACGAGGGTCTAAGATAGAAGGACCCATTGCATTCATCTTCGCCGAAGCAGCATAAGTAATCACCGAGTAGTTGATGTCATCCATATTGGCTGCTATGCTGTCAGTAATTTCTTTAGCAATAATTGCATTCTTAAATCCAGCTTTCTCAAAAGCTACTTGCCAATCTTCAACACCTTGTTTGATATATTTTCTCCATTGGTATGGCGTAGCTTGGTCGATGTAAAACACAATCGGTTTAGCAGGTTCTACCAATTGCCCCTCTAGGTAAGCTACCATATCTTCAGGCTTTGGCTCTAATCTCCAACGAGTAACAAACTCTTTCTTTTCTAGCTTTTGTTGTTTATCGCTAAAGCTCAAAAATGGAGTGGTAAAGTAACCTACACGTTGATTATCTAAACGACCTACCATAGGAGTTTTGGGTAATAGCAATATGGTAGAGCTCACTTCAACAGTGATATACACGCTCTCCATACCCTCAGAAACCTTAGTCGTTAGTTCGGAATAAGCCACCACGTTGTTTGAGTAAGATTTAATCTCTTGAATCTTGCTCAAATCCTTGATAGCAGATGTGCCTAGATTGATATTGGTAAATACATTGTTGATACTAGTTGAAGTACCATCATAAATGTCATTAACCTTAATGACAGCCGTTGTAGAGTCGTTGTTATAAGCTTCTACTTTGAAAGAAGTAATTAGTGGAGAGATAAAGTTATCTTCAACCGACTTTCTGATAGCATCTTTTTCGGGGGTAATAGGCAATGGACGACTCTGGCGAACCATCAATTGGTTACCTTCTTTGTTCCACTCAAAACGAATCATATTGTTTTCGTAGTTCACACCACGGTTTACACCCGCATCATTCAATTCAGCTGGCACACGTTGCAATTTGTTTACAACAAGAAGGTCTCGCCCCATAAGGTCCATAGGTACTTCAAAATAGAAGTCTTTACCCTTCTTGACCACATTAAACAGGCCTTCTTTCTTAGTGGAACTACCCACCAATTCGTCATACTTTTTCTGAGTTGACTCTTCCTTTTTACCTTCTTCTTTCTTCGATTTTTTATTCTTCTTTTTCTTCATCAACTCCACTGAGTCGACTTTGTAGCTTGGAGCAGAGGCTAATATTGGGGTTAAAGATGGTGTTAAAAAAAGCGAAGTGGATAATAGTAGTAGTTTTGATTTGTTATACATACGATCTACGGTCTATATTTATTCTTGATTTATAATATTTATGCGTATTACTTATTTACAGGGGTGCAAAAGTACCGAAGAATACCCAAATTAGCATACCATTTACACTTTTTTAATATATTATAATATGCTAGGCATAATGCTTGTTTCTTCCTACTTTTGGATTAGTAATCAATAAATAACAGACAAATTGTTATCAAAATGTCAGTTTAATATTCATACAAGAAAAATACAAAGGAGAGTATTTACAAGAATGTAAATTTATTCAAAAGATTCCCTAAAGAACAAATTGAAGCACAAAAGGAGATGGAATACTTTTGCTTTTAAAAGCACAACTCACTGATAACCAAAAAGTCCTTCAACCACGCAAAACAACACGGATTAATAAAAAGAACACCCCTATCCGTATATTCATACAGTACCCCCCCAATAGTTAAACCTTTTATAAGTTAAAAAAGGAGATCAAGATAGGGCAGACTACAAACAGATAGTTAGCAACTTACTCTCTATTATTCACAGAACTAGGAGCTTATTATTTGAATTATTTAACACTCTGCTCCTCTCTAAAAGGCTAAATTTTACTCACTTTAGAGTGAGAAAAAGGGGAAACTACCCTGAAAGTAATTTCCCCTTTTTCTTGTTTCTCGTGAATAGACCTGGAAACTATTATCTTGAAATTCACCTGCTGCCCAACAGCTTTTAGTTCCACCTCTTAAAGATTTTCATTCCCAGTCATCTAGCTCTTCATCAATCACCTTTTGAGCCTCAGCTTCGGTAGGAAAAGGACCTTTATTCATCCAAGCATAACTATTGTAGCGGAAGTTAAAACGTCCTATTCCGTAGCCCTCCCCATCTTCATTGTGCAACACTTGGTAACGCTCGGGTAGAGATTGGAAGTGAAACGGCTGTACATAAATGGGGAGAGATGTCCAATCCACATCTTCAGCAATTCTTAGTTTCTTCACCTTGGCAAATCCCTCATACTGCCCCTCCTCCAAATCAAAAATAGCATGAAAGGGCAATTCCATCCAACTGCTGTAAAAGGGTTCTCCCTTTTGTGCATCCTCCCTCACCTTAGGATTGAAGCAACTCAATGCCTCATACACCTCATCCGACGGAATGAAATAAAAAGGAATTCGACACTTCGTCTCATTCTGGTGTGCCATTCGGCGGTATTTATACCCTATAATATATCTTTTCATAGCTCAAGCCTCATTAGATATTTATACCTCAAGATAGAAAATTATATAGGATTACAGAAAAAGAGAGGCATAAAAAAAGCCAACTGCTTTCGCAATTGGCTAAATGATCAGGTTTATCTATTTTCTTTGTATTTATTAAGATGTGTTAGCCACTTCCAAAGTATCAGTGGAATACGAGTTGTATGCTTCCATGCAAAGTTCTTTTTTAGACAAGCCTTAAAGCCAGGAATATAATCTTTATAGCCATAATATTTACTATAAATATACCCCTCAAATGAACGCCAAAAAGAGACTTGCTTTATCATCTTACCAAGCTCTTCATCAGGAAAGAATTTCTTGAACTCAGCATCCATATAAACTTCCTTCAACTGACGATCTAAAGATTGACGATAAATCATTCCACCAGGATGTTTGCGATATACACTCATATTATCGTGCATGCCCCATACTTTACCTAAACTAGCTGCCACCAGACACATAAAAATATCTCCATAAATTACTTTAGGATTATATACGTTGGACGTATACAAGGAATCTTTTACTACACTAGTTCGCATGAACATTGAGGCAGTAGGAATATAACATCTACGATATAATTCTACAATAGAATATTGACGGTCTTCTATATGAGCAAATACCTCATCCTTCTTATAACCATCAGTCCATGTCATCATAGCATTATGAAAACACATAGAGTAATCAGGATGCGCCTCCATAAAGTCCACTTGCTTCTGTAGTTTGTTGGGATCTGTCCAGTAATCATCGCCCTCACAAAGAGCTATATATTTGCCTTGAGCTCTAGGAAACTGAATCGATGCCCAGATTTTCTTTCCTTGAGAGTATTGATTTTCTACCTGCAATATAGATTTAAAAATATGAGGATATTCTTGCTCATATTTCCGAATTATTTCTTGAGAATTATCTGTTGAGGCATCGTCATGAATTAAAACCTCAAAAGGGAAATTGACTTTCTGATTAATAAAACCACGAAGACAATCTTCCAATAAGGGAGCATGATTAAATACTTGACACATAACACTCACTAAAGGCTCTTTATTGCTCATTCTTTCATTTATTTTAAAACTGACTCAACAAATCTCTTTGTTACTATTATCTCATTATACTCCTTTGCATTAGCTATCACGTTATCTCCAACAAAACAACTAACATGATAATCGACTAAATCATTCCCTGTCAAAACAGAAAAAGCTATACCTGCCGAAAACCTTGGATTAAGATCAATCAAATAATATATACCATTAACTGAGATAAACTCCATATTAATACAACCATTAATATTCAACTTATCAGCGATATAGCATACTAATTGTTTCAGCTTTTCATCATTTGATAATTGTATAGTTAACCCTGCACCATTCGCAGTCCTTAAGAGTTCTTTTCTAGGAATAACAATTGTTTTACAAGAGTTCGCCTGCCTTACTACATCAACAGTAAAAATAGAACCTACTATTTTCTTTTGAATGATATAATGAGGCTTCTCAAGAATTAAACTTAGCTCTTGAGCTGATGATATGGAACTCAATCCTTCACTACTTCTCCCTTTTTGAGGTTTAGCAATATAAGGAAAATCATAAAAGTGGGTACAGCTTAAGTTGTCATTTGTTGAAAAAGAAGGAATAGAAGGAACATTTTTATCCTCCTTAAAAAACTCATAAAGAGAATACTTATTACGAGCAATAGAAATAGCTTCTATAGAAGACAAACCTATTGTAGCTTTTCCAAAGCTATCTCTCCTATCATTTAAACAATCAACCTCTACATCTGTAAGAGGAATTATTAAATCTATATCATTCTTTGCAACTATTGATTGAAGTTTATCTATATATTCATTTGAAGTAGCTAAAGGTACCTGATAAAAAAGGTCACACAAAGATGTTTCATAATGCCAATCACCTGGATAAATATCACACCCCACAACAAGGCATCCTCTTTTTTTTAAAGATTCAATAACACATTGAGCTGACATAGAGCCTATGGCTGTAACCAATACATTCATTTGCATTTATAAGTTTATATTATTTTAAGGAAGAATCTCTCTCTCCCTTCAGAATAAGAAGAGTTTACAATATGAAAACCTTTTTTAAGGTATAAGTTAAGGGCAAATTTATTATTCGTATGAATTGTTATATTTTTGATCTTTCTATCACAACAGAAATTAATATAAAAATCGATTAAACTATTTGCGATACCTCTTCTACGAAATTCATCTTTAACACTTAGTACTGAACAATATGCAGTATTAGTATCTAAATTATTGGCATAAAAGCATATTACACCAGCTAAAACCTCATCAATAAAGTAAGCATACACATTTCCTAAGAGCAATATCTTTTTTACAAACTCTTCTAGTTTAGAATGTGATGACAAAGCTGGATTAAAGTCATAATTCACTTCTTTCAAATAGTTTAAGAGCAATAGCTTATCGCTTTTTGTATTCTTGAACACTCTTATCATGTAGGCTCTTATTTTTTAATTACATGCTTTATTCCATCATTCAACAGAAAGCCAGAGCGTTGCTGAACAACATCTAGTGATGGCATTGAGTTTATTTCTACAACTTTAAAACTATCAGCTGTTATGGCTATATCCCAACCCATATATTTCATAAAAGAGTATCTATTACACATTTCGAGAATAACACAACTCATTTCTTCAAAGTGAGGTATATTTAATCCAGTTAAAAGAATATGTGAATTAGGATGTATGATATTTTCCATGTATTTATCTCCATCTCTGTCTGTTTTCACTTCTCCACAACCAGTCAGTTTGCCTGTTTTTACATCTATGAAGCTCAAAATAGCATTTCCGCCTCCTATATTATCAACAACACTATTATTACATCCAAATCTATGGAATCCACTATGTATGCAAAACTCTTTTGTTCTATAATCCCAATACGTCAATAGTCTAATTGTGTTTAAACTTGAATCATTTAACTGAGATGAATAATCATGTTGCTTTATATATTCTATAAATATGTATTGATTTAGTTTTGCTATCCTTGTTTTTAATTTAGACTCACTACATTCTTTATGATTGATAAAAAAAGAATGATTTTTATATTCAAAACAATAGAAGCCATTACCACCTGAAGAGTGGGTGTGCTTAGCTGCTATTTTCTTATTTTCACGTATCAATTCAACGACTTCTTCAATAGAAGCATATTGACTGCTTTTTCTATCCCAAATATCTAATTTCAAAAACCCTCTTTCATCTTTAAAAAGATAATATTTAGGTAAATAAGCTTTGTATTCATGAAGGAAAAAAGGCAACCAAAGTTTATTATCAATAATAGAAGTATAAGGTCCATTATAAGGATGATTCAACCAGTAGTCTCTATCACTTAAAAAATCTTTATAATTATCTTTCGTAATTCCACATATATCAATCGTTGCCGCAAAAAAACCATGGAAATTATTCCAAAGAGAGCCAATTCTATTATTCTTAGATTCTCGTAAAAATCTTTTTTGAGCTCTAATTTTGATCTTGATCTTTTTTAAAATATTCATTCGATCCTATTTTCTTATAACCTTTATTACGCGTTCAATATCTTTTTTACTTAAGCCTGCATGCATTGGCAAACAAATTACCGAGTTTGCTATTTGGTGGGCTATAGGTAAGTTGGCTGGATTGGCTGAAGCCAATCCTCTATAGGTAGAAAACTCACTAATCAATGGGTAAAAATAGCGACGACCTAGAATGTTTCTCGACTTCATGATCTCATATAAATCATCACGGCTTAGTCCATATTCTGCTTTATCTATAAAGATGGGAAAGTAAGCATAGTTGTGTTTTACTTGCGGTAAATCGCACATACAACGAATGCCTTTCACATCTTTCAAGCCCTCTCTATAAGCCTCAGCTACACATTTACGACTGGCTATTGCGTCATCTACTTGTTTTAAATTGAGCAAACCATACGCAGCACGGATCTCATCCATTTTACCATTGATACCGGGAGCAACTACAGTAGTTTCATCTTCAAACCCAAAGTTCTTGAGGTGGTCAATGCGTTTCTTCATCTCTTCGCTATGACAAATCAATGCACCACCTTCTACTGTATTGTACACTTTAGTAGCATGAAAGCTTAGTGTGGAAATATCACCTGCATTCAATACTGATTCTCCTTTTACATCCACACCAAAGGCATGTGCAGCATCGTAAATTACTTTTAGATTATACTTATCGGCTATTTCTTGAATGCGCTGTGTATCACATGGGTTGCCATAGACATGCACGGGCATAATAGCTGTTGTTTTTGGAGTAATAGCAGCTTCTATTTTGTCGGGATCCATGTTTCCTGTACGAGGATCTATATCTACAAATACAGTTTTAATATCATTCCACCACAAAGCGTGAGTAGTTGCCACAAAACTGTAGGGGGTTGTAATGACTTCTCCCGAAATACGAAGGGCTTGGAGTGCCACCATTAGAGGTAGTGTACCATTGGTAAACAAACTGATATAGGGTACTTTTAAGTACTCACACAATGCCTTTTCTAACTCTTGATGATAGTGTCCATTGTTTGTAAGCCACTTTCTATTCCAGATATCCTCAAGATAAGGGATAAATTCTTTTAAATCGGGAAGCAGAGGAGATGTCACAGTGATCGGTTCCTCTTCTTCGTGTTTTGCTGTTATCAAATTTTTGAATGCAGCTAGTAAGTTATGATATTCCACTTTTTTATAATTTCTCTTACCTATTTCCATACATATCTTCATAATACTGCTCGTAGGCACCCGAGGTGATATTGTCCATCCACGCTTGGTTTTCGAGATACCATTTCACAGTTTTTGCTATGCCCTCTTCAAATTGTAGGCTGGGTTCCCAACCTAATTCATCTTTTATTTTGGTTGAGTCAATAGCATAGCGGAGGTCGTGCCCTGCTCGATCTGTTACATAGGTTATTAATCCATCGCTTGTTCCGGCAGCATGACCAAGTTGCTCATCAACAGTTTTAATAATTACCTTGATGAGGTCGATATTCTTCCATTCATTGAAACCTCCGATGTTATAAGTTTCGGCTATTCTCCCTTGATGAAATACCAGATCAATAGCTCGGGCATGATCTACTACATAGAGCCAATCTCGCACATTTTCACCTTTTCCATATACGGGTAGAGGTTTTTTATGACGGATATTATGAATGAATAATGGAATCAGTTTTTCGGGAAATTGATAAGGACCGTAATTATTGGAACAGTTACTAATCACTGTAGGCATGCCGTATGTATCGTGATAAGCACGCACAAAATGATCACTACTAGCCTTGGATGCTGAGTAGGGAGAATGAGGGGCATAAGGGGTTGTTTCGGTAAAGAGTGTATCGTCAAATTCTAATGCTCCATATACCTCATCAGTTGAAACATGATAAAACAACTTATCTTCAAAATCTTCTCCCCATACTATTTTCGCAGCTTGTAGCAAAGTAAGTGTACCCATTACATTGGTTTGAGCAAAGGTAAAAGGGTCTTTGATGCTTCGATCTACATGAGATTCTGCAGCCAAATGAATTACGCCATCTATCTGATACTCTTTAAAGAGAGACAGCATGCGTTCAAAGTCACAAATATCGGCCTTTACAAACTGATAATTGGGCTTATCTTCTATATCTTTTAGATTGGCTAAGTTTCCAGCATACGTTAGCTTATCTAAATTTACAATCTGGTAATCGGGATATTTATTTACAAATAAGCGGATTACATGCGACCCGATAAAGCCTGCTCCACCCGTTATCAGTAAATGTCTTTTGTATGTTTTCATGGTTATCCTTATTTTTTGCTAGCCCTCTCTACTAATTTCAACAAGTATTGTCCATACTGGTTTTTACTCATGGGCTGAGCTACTTCTCGGAGTTTTTCTACTGAAATCCAACCATTCAGGAAAGCGATTTCTTCTAAACAACCTATTTTTAATCCTTGTCTTTTTTCTAATACCTCAATAAAAGTGGATGCTTCTGAAAGAGAATCGTGTGTTCCTGTATCTAGCCAAGCAAAACCTCTGCCTAACTTTTGTACATAGAGTTCTTCACTTTCTAAAAAAGCTTGATTGACGGTGGTAATTTCTAGTTCACCACGAGCGGATGGTTTGATTCCTTTGGCTATCTCTACTACTTTATTGGGGTAGAAATAAAGACCCACAACCGCATAGTTTGATTTAGGCTGTTTGGGTTTTTCTTCTATACTTAAAGCCCTGCCTTCTTGATCAAATTCTACGACACCATATCTCTGAGGATCATCTACCCAATAGCCAAATACAGTAGCTTTCTTTTCTTCTTTTACGCTTTTCACCGCAGTAGCAAGCAACTGAGTAAAGTAGCTACCATAAAATATATTATCACCTAGCACTAGGCATACATCATCCTCTCCTATAAACTCTTCTCCTATGAGGAAAGCTTGTGCCAAACCATCGGGAGAAGGTTGTTCTGCATAAGAGAATTCCACTCCATAATCAGATCCATCACCCAGCAGTCTTTGAAACCCAGGCAAATCGTGTGGAGTAGAAATGATAAGAATCTCGCGAATACCCGAAAGCATCAATACCGAAATGGGATAAAAAATCATCGGTTTATCAAAGATGGGTAGCATTTGTTTACTCACACCTTTGGTTATGGGGTATAAACGAGTTCCTGAACCTCCTGCTAATACAATTCCTTTCATAATTATCGTTCTATAATGTCTATCTTAATTTAAAAGAAAGTAAGAGGCACTTACTGCACGGAAAGAAAATCTTTATTTATCCATTTTCATTGCCATTTTCTTTCTGATTAGCTACACATCTTTACCCCCGTATAGGATAGTGTTATAATGGGGTATTCATTATAAATGCAACTAAGTAATTGCTATAGACTTTTAAAATCATACAAAATTACTACCTATCAAGGAGTATAGCAAAATTTAAACTCTTTATTTGATGCCTCAATATGGACATATTCAAATAAATACAACCCCTCTTCTACTCTTAAAGCTATGGATATTAAAGCACTCTTTACGTGTGGAACGAAGGCAAACATCCTAAACTAAACCAGACTACTCTATTTGCATTTTTCAAAAAGGAAGTAATCTGATCTTTCTTTTTAGGGATCATTTTATCAAACTAAAACTGATTTTATCGATTGAGATAAGAGACTGTCTTACAAGGGTAAGTATATATCATGACACCGACATGACGATACGATGACACCGACATGAGGATACGATATCGGTGTCAGAATAAAACGACGTGCTTTTAAAAAACCAGATTTAGTATTGCTACAAGCTCCAGATAAACTCTTATTCAGCTCAATAGAAATAGAGAAAGAGCCTGAGAATAGGATGATTTTTTAATGGTGGTTTTTAACTCTTTATCCCTCTCATTTTTAACATAAAAAGAAAAAATGTATCATTTAAAACACTTACCTTTCTACCCGAATAATCAACCTATTATCTCCAATATTTACTCAATACAAACTAAATGGAAAAAATTTGTCAAAGTTGTGGCATGCCCATGCATACAACCGATTTGATGGGCATCGATGCAAATGGATATAAGAATGAAGACTACTGCATTTATTGTTATGAAGAGGGCGAGTTTATACAAGATTGCACTATGGAAGAAATGATAGAACACTGTGCCGACTTTGTTGATGAATTTAATAAAGAGAAGACAGAGCCTATCACTCGTGATCAAGCTATAGCGCTAATGGAGGCACAATTTCCAACTTTAAAAAGATGGAGATGATTTATAGATTTTAAGGTTTTACTTGTAACGAAAAAGGTGTATCTCTTATTAGAAATACACCTTTTTTTATATCTATTGCAGATCTTACTCAAATAATCCGTTGATCAATTCTTCTTTCGTAATACTATCTGTCTGAGCTTTCATATTGGCAACAAACTCCAGATTGATAGAATCTTGGGCATACTTCTGCGTTAAGCGATTGTATTCTAAGCTGAGCCTCGTACTATCATTCAGCAAGAAATAGACCAAGCACACGCTCAACTCATCGGTCAATTGATTTCCTTTTCCATTAAGGATTCCTCCTTCGAGCAATTTAAGAGCTGTGTTGTAATAAGATTTCGCTTGAACAGAATCTTCTCTCCAATCAAAAAACATCCCCTTGTAAACATAGGGATCGGGCATTTCGGTATTGAGTGCGATAATCTGATCGTAGGTATGGGCTACTTCATCGTATTTTTTAAGTAATATCTGTGCTTTAGCTATATTATAATAAATAAGTTCATAGTGTTTATCCAACTTATGGGCTTGCTGAAACATAGCATAAGCCTTGGCTACAGAGTCTGTTTGATCAGCAAACTCCATCATCAATTCATACCCAGCATTATTTAATCTTATAGCCTCATTATTAGTTACATATTCACTAGATCTATCTTGCTTTTCACTCTTCTTTCCCCCTCCACAAGCCACTAAAAAGAATAGTGCGAGAAGCAGGGAGGAGTAAATCTTATATCTTTTCATAATCGTATTCTAAATCTAAATTAGTAACCAAAGATAGGGATTTTTTACTCAAAAGAGATACTTTAACCCCTTTTCCATTTCATTTTGATCTATATATAATTGATATTTATTATTTATGTTACAATATTAAGAATAGCTTATCTAAATGAAATACAGTTTGGTTTGTGTAGCAAGATGCCACAAAAAAATCCTCACCCTAAAAAAAGGTTCAAAATAAAATAGATTTAGGACCAATGTATAGCCTTATAATAAGCAGCAAAGATGAATTCTATTCGATTTTTAAAAAGTATCCATGATATAAATAATGAGTAAAATCAAAAAGTACCCTCCTACTCTCCTATTTATATAAGAGAAATGTATGATGTCTTTAGACTAAGGATGAAATCTATCCACTAAAAATGGTCCTATCGAATGGGCTGAGAAAGATAGCTTCGCTAATAGAATGTGCTATACCCTGCTCTACCTCATCATTACATGATATTAATTTTTAGCGATTTAGAAGATTTATTAATAAAACAAACTACTATTCTTATGCGTTTATAATTCTGAAGCGGAAAAAATATCTTTTAAAAGACAATCGGCTTTTAGTCGATTCATTGACCAGCTTTATGGGTAGACTAAAACGAGATGACTCTACCTTTCATTTGAAATTATAACATTACGATTATGAAAAAGACCGTAACTCTATTTGCTTTTTTACTCTACACAACTGTAGTAGTATTTGCAGGAAAGATTTTCACGAAAGATGTAATTCATCTTCCTCAAACGGCACAAACATTCATCTCAACTTACTTTGGAGATTTAAAAATTCAAAAGATTGAGATTGAAGATGAGATTTTCGAGTCCAAAACTTTTGAAGTAGATTTTACCAACGGGTACGAAGTTAAGTTTGATAAAAACGGAGAGTGGTATAAAGTAGATTGCAAGCGCGACGCTGTTCCGAGTGCCATTGTTCTGGAAGATATCATGAACTATGTGAAAGAAAACTTTGAACAAGACTACATCACCGAGATTGAAAAAGAAAGAAATGGATTCGAAGTAGAACTCCAAAGTGATATTACTATAAAATTCAACAAACAAGGGGAATTCAAGAAATACGATTAACCCCTCCTGTTTCAATAGCTTAAACTAAAAAAGAACTCAGGATAGAGTGAGATTTAATCTCTTCGCAGCTTGAGTTTCTCAAAAGAACCCAGCCTTTTAAACCGCAGTTAAAGGTTGGGTTCTTCATTAACTCCTACTCACCTACTGCCACCCACCAAGCATCTATCCTGCCCTACTATTCCCGGTTTCTAATAAGGAACAAAGAGTAGAAAGTTTATTACCCTTTTGGATAAAAAAGCAACAAAAGACTTCTTTTAAGCAAATAAAAGAATGGTTGATATTGAAATCAATACAATAATTTGTATCTTAAGTTGACATACCAAATCAATCATATTATACTATGCGAACTGGGATTTATTCTCTTTTCTTTTTATTCCTTTTTTCCTTTAGCAGCTGTAGATACAGCGAAC
>NZ_DYYK01000088.1:0-31308 GCF_020741705.1 Bacteroides coprosuis | reverse complement strand
TATCTGGTAGAGATATTTTATTTGATCAGAATGGTAAATATAATCTTCGAATTCGTAGAGCTTTAGAAGCTATTTATACGAATCCAAATGAGGATAAAAATTCTGAAAACTTTAAAAACCTTGCTGTTTATTTGAAGAGAGTTTGGTTTGCTAATGGTATTCATCACCATTATGGTATGGAGAAATTTGAGCCTAAGTTTTCAGCAGAATACTTTAAAGAAGCTTTGGCACGTGTTGAAGAGGGTAAACTTCCTCTAGCAGAAGGTGAAACCATAGATGAATTTTATAATTTATTGAAGCCTGTTATTTTTGATCCTGCTGTTATGCCCAAAAGAGTAAATCAAGCAGATGGTCAAGATTTAATTCTTACTTCAGCTTGTAATTATTATGATGGTGTTACTCAAACTGAGGCTGAAGAGTTCTACAATAAAATGAAGGATCCGAAAGATGCCGAACCTATTTCCTATGGACTAAATAGTCGTCTTGTAAAAGAAGATGGTAAATTAGTTGAAAAAACATGGAAAGTAGGAGGTTTGTATACTGAGTCTTTAGAAAAGATTGTTTTTTGGTTAGAAAAAGCAGCGACAGTTGCTGAAAATGAAGATCAAAAAGCTGTAATTGATAAATTAATCAAATTCTATCAAACAGGTGACTTGAGAGACTTTAATGATTACTCTATTCAGTGGGTGAAAGACTTGGATTCAAGAGTTGATTTTGTTAATGGATTTACTGAAACTTACGGTGATCCTCTAGGTTTAAAAGCAAGTTGGGAGTCTCTAGTGAATTTTAAAGACTTAGAAGCTACGCGTAGAACTGAAACAATTAGTGCAAATGCTCAATGGTTTGAAGATAATTCTCCAGTGGACAAGCAATTTAAAAAAGAAGAAGTTAAAGGTGTTTCAGCTAAAGTTATAACTGCTGCTATTCTTGCAGGAGATTTATACCCTGCAACAGCAATTGGAATCAATTTACCAAATGCTAACTGGATCAGAAGTCATTATGGATCAAAATCAGTAACTATTGGAAATATTACAGACGCTTATAATAAAGCTGCTCATGGAAATGGATTTAATGAAGAGTTTGTTTATTCAAATGTAGAATTGGATCTAATTGATAGATATGCAGATATGACAGATGATCTTCATACCGATATTCATGAATGTTTAGGTCATGGTTCAGGAAAGGTTATGCCTGGTAAAGAAGATGCATTAAAGGCTTATGGTTCTACAATCGAAGAAGCCAGAGCTGATTTATTCGGTCTTTATTACTTAGGAGATAATAAATTGGTAGAGTTGGGATTAGTACCTAATAATGATGCTTATTTAGCAGCTTACTACAACTACATGATGAATGGTCTGATGACACAATTAGTGCGTATCGAGCTTGGAAACACTGTAGAAGAAGCACATATGCGTAATAGACAACTTATTGCTCAATGGGCATACCAAAAAGGTAAAGCTGATAAAGTGGTTGAGTTAGTTAAGAAAGAAGGTAAAACATATGTTGTAGTAAATGATTACGAAAAATTGCGTGGTCTATTTGGTGAATTACTTGCTGAAATACAACGTATTCGTTCTACAGGTGATTTTGAGGCAGCACGCACAATGGTAGAAACTTATGCAGTAAATGTTGATCCAGAATTACATAAGGAAATACTAGATCGTTATGCTAAATTGAATTTAGCTCCATATAAAGGTTTTGTAAATCCTGTATATGAAGCAGTAAAAGATGAAAATGGCAATATAACAGATGTAAAAGTATCTTACGAAGAAGGTTATGATACACAGATGTTACGTTACTCAAAAGATTATTCTTTTTTGCCAAGCATCAATAAATGAAATGATTAACTGAACAATGAATATTCACGAACAAATTAAAGAAATCAAAGGACAACTCCGTTTATTTATGAACGGAGTTGTTTCTGCAAGTATGCGAAAGAAGGGGCTCGATTATAAATTAAACTTTGGAGTTGAGCTGCCCAGAATTAAAGAAATTGCAAAAGGCATTGGAAATCCTAGTGTTGCACTAGCTGAAGCACTTTGGATGGAGAATATAAGAGAATGCAAAATTTTGGCTACTCTGATATATCCTAAAGAAGATTTTAGTTCGGATACTGCTGAACTATGGGTTAGTCAAGTAGAAAATATAGAGATTGCTCGCTTATTGAGTATGCATATTCTACAGCACTTAGATTATATCCGTCCTTTATGTCTGAAATGGATTGCGAGTGGTAAAGAGATGAACGAGGTAATTGGCTACATTACGATATCTCGTCTATTGCTGAGAGAGGATTCTATGGATGAACGCGCAGCAGATGAGTTTACAAATCAAGCAATAACAGCTGCTGTGTCAGGAGACTTTATACTCAGAGATTCTTCTATTTTAGCATTAAAGAACTTCATGCAACAAAACGAGAATCACAAAAACAAAATATTAGCTTTAGTTGAACCTTTGGCTCAATCTGAGAATGAGTTTGCTAAAGTATTATACAATCTTATTCAGGAAGAAGCAATGTACTTATAAAAGTACATTGCTATTTCGCTTATTGAATAAAAAAATAGCTACCTTTGTGATAGCTATTACCACCTATATGGATATGGAAAGACAAGAAATTAAGGATATAGTAAGACAGATATTTACAGAGTATCTAAACGCCAATGGTCATCGTAAAACTCCAGAGCGTTATGCTATACTAGACACCATATACTCTATAGATGGACACTTTGATATAGATACTCTCTATAGCTTAATGCGCAAAGAACGTAAGTATAGTGTGAGCCGAGCTACATTATACAATACTATAATATTATTAATTGATGCGCGCTTGGTTATTAAACACCAATTTGGAAATACTTCTCAATATGAAAGAAGCTATAATAGAGAGACCCACCATCATCAAATTTGTACAGAATGTGGCAGAATAACTGAGTTTCAGAGTGAGAAACTTCAGCGAGCCATTGAAGAGACTAAGCAAGATGACTTTTTGTTATCTCATTATTCTCTCTATCTATATGGTATATGTAAAGATTGCACAAATAAAAAGAATAACAATCATAAACAACAATAAAGAACTAAGATGAAAGTAGATGTTCTATTAGGGTTACAATGGGGCGACGAAGGTAAAGGGAAGATTGTAGATGTTCTTACACCTAAGTACGATGTTGTAGCTAGATTTCAAGGGGGACCCAATGCTGGTCATACATTGAAGTTTGAAGGTGAAAAATATGTATTACGTTCAATTCCTTCTGGTATATTTCAAGGAGATAAGGTGAATATAATTGGAAATGGAGTTGTTTTAGATCCCTCTCTTTTTAAAGATGAAGCAGTAGCTTTAGAAGCTTCTGGACACAATCTTAAAGAGAGGCTTTTTATTTCTAAAAAAGCACATCTTATATTACCAACGCATAGAATCCTAGATGCTGCTTATGAAGCGGCTAAAGGGGATGCAAAAGTGGGTACTACAGGAAAAGGTATCGGACCTACATATACTGATAAAATAAGTCGTAATGGCCTACGTGTAGGTGATATTCTATCTGATTTTACAAGTAAATATAATAAACTTAAAGCTCGTCACGAGGAGATTCTTAAAAGCTTAAACTATAAATATGATTTAAGTGAATTGGAATCTAAATGGATGGAAGCTATAAGCTATCTGAAGGAATTCACTCTTATAGATAGTGAAATTGAAATCAATAATTTTCTTTTAAAAGAAAAGAGTGTACTATGTGAAGGTGCTCAAGGTACAATGCTTGATATTGATTTTGGCTCTTATCCTTTTGTTACATCATCTAATACTGTTTCTGCAGGTGCTTGTACAGGCTTGGGTGTTGCTCCAAATCGTATAGGCGAAGTTTTTGGTATTTTTAAAGCTTATTGTACACGTGTTGGTGAAGGTCCTTTCCCTACAGAGTTGTTTGATGAAGTAGGAGAGAAAATCTGTGATTTAGGAGGAGAATATGGTGCTGTAACAGGGCGTAAACGTCGTTGTGGATGGATCGATCTTATAGCTCTTAAATATGCGGTTATGATTAATGGTGTTACTAAATTAATCATGATGAAGAGTGATGTTTTAGATTCTTTTGAAACAATCAAGGCTTGTATTGCTTATGATGTTAATGGTAAAGAGTACGATTATTTACCTTATGATATTGCTGATGGCGTAAAACCTATCTATGTTGAGCTTCCAGGTTGGAAAGTAGATATGACTTCTGTGACAAGTGAAAATGAGTTCCCAGAAGAGTTTAATGCTTACATTTCTTTCTTAGAACAAGAACTAGGTGTACCTATTGCTATTGTATCTGTTGGTCCAGATAGAGAACAAACTATCATCAGAGACGGAGAAAACTAAAAAAATAATGATATATTGAGAGGGAAACTTTGTGGATAGCCATAGAGTTTCCCTTTTTTTATTCTTAAAAACTAATTTACTTATGAAAAACACATTGTTGATAACATTCCTTTGTTTAGGAATGATCAGTCCTTTACTTGCCCAACAGAAGTATGAATATACTCCTTCATCAGAAAATCTAAAGTCTAGAGAAGCGTTTCAAGATAACAAATTTGGTGTTTTTATTCATTGGGGAGTCTATTCTATGTTGGCTACAGGTGAGTGGACTATGACTAATAATAATTTGGATTATAAAGAATATGCAAAATTGGCAGGAGGCTTCTATCCAGCTAAATTTGATGCTGCTGAATGGGTTAGCACGATAAAAAATGCAGGAGCAAAGTATATTTGTATTACGACTCGTCATCACGATGGCTTCTCTATGTTTGATTCAAAATATACTGATTATACAATCACTAAAGCCTCTCCTTTTAAGAGAGATATCATAAAAGAGCTAGCTGATGAATGTCTGAAACAAGGAATAAAACTTCACTTTTATTATTCTCATATTGATTGGGGTAGAGAAGATGTTCCGTGGGGACGTACAGGCCGGGGTACAGGGCGTCCCAATAGCAAAGGAGATTGGAATAGTTATTATTCATTTATGAATAATCAGCTGACAGAACTTTTGACTAATTATGGACCCGTTGGTGCTATTTGGTTTGATGGTTGGTGGGATCAAGATCAGAATCCAGATTTTGATTGGGAATTACCTTATCAGTACAATATGATTCATCAGTTGCAACCTGCTTGTTTGATTGGGAATAATCATCATCAAGTACCTTTTGATGGTGAGGATATACAAATTTTTGAGAGAGATCTCCCCGGAGAGAATGTTGCTGGTTTATCAGGACAAGATATAGCTCATTTACCATTGGAAACTTGTGAGACAATGAATGGTATGTGGGGGTATAAAATAACTGATCAAAACTATAAATCAACTAAAACTTTAATTCATTATTTAGTGAAAGCAGCAGGTAGAAATGCTAACTTATTAATGAATGTTGGACCTCAGCCCGATGGTTGCTTGCCAGAAATAGCTGTTGATCGTTTATCCGAGATGGGAGAGTGGTTGAAAGAATATGGTGAAACTATTTATGGAACTCGTGGAGGAATTATAACACCCAGAGATTGGGGTGTAACTACTCAAAAAGGGAATAAGCTTTATGTCCATATTTTAGAATTAGATGATAAAGGGCTCTTTTTACCATTAGAAATGAAACAAATAAAAAGTGCAAAGCTGTATAATTCAGATAAAAAGATTAATATTTCTAAAAATACAGGTGGTATCACCCTTAATTTGCCCGAAGTTCCTGTAAGTATTGATTATATTGTAGAACTAGAACTAAAGAATTAATATCTTTGGCAGACTATTTGTGTATTAAGTAGTAGTATTTACTAAAATAAAATAGAAATAATTATGGGAGGATCTGTAGCAATATATTGGATTCTTTTTGGAGGGATAGCTCTATTAAGCTTTGTAGTTCAGATGAACTTAAAAAGAAAGTTCGAAAAGTTTTCTAAAGAAACATTGGGAAATGGACTGTCAGGTAAAGATATCGCTGAAAAAATGTTGCATGATAACGGTATTTATGATGTAAGTGTAATCAGTACACCAGGTCAATTAACTGATCACTATAACCCTACAAATAGAACGGTAAATTTAAGTGAAGGAGTGTATTTAGGACAAAGTATAATGGCTGCAGCTGTTGCTGCTCACGAATGTGGTCATGCCGTTCAACATGCCCAAGCTTATGCACCATTAACATTAAGAAGTAAGCTTGTACCTATTGTCTCATTCTCATCTCGTTGGATTACTTGGCTACTTTTGATAGGGATACTTACTATCCAAACTTTTCCTCAGTTTCTATTAGCTGGTATCATTCTCTTTGCAACAACTACCTTATTTAGTTTTGTGACTTTACCCGTAGAGATTGATGCAAGTCGTAGAGCTTTAGTTTGGTTGAGAGGTGCAGGTATTACTAATAATTTTAATCAAGATAAAGCAAGCAGTGCTTTAAGAGCAGCTGCTTATACTTATGTAGTAGCTGCATTAAGTTCTTTGGCTACTCTTATCTATTATGTTATGATATTTATGGGCAGAAGAGATTAAAAGTAAAATTGAAATTAAATATTGAAAAGGATGACACACATTGTTGTAGTCATCCTTTTTTATTGACTTTACCTGACATTTTGACTACTATGAAATAAGTAGATTATTTCCTATTTAATATATTTGGTCGGTGTCATGTTCCTATCATGACACCGACATGACGATACGATGACACCGATATGTTATCATCTTGTCGGTGTTAAAATAAGCAGGAGCCAAAGTTCTTTTATCCCTAAAAAATAGTATCATATATAGATTTGATCTATTATGTTATTAATAATCAAATGATTATTTTGTTTATTACTTTGTGAAAGCAATAAAGTATTGCAAGTATAAAACTTTAAAATATGCTTTTATCAATTATTTCAACTAAATTTGTAATTCGAAAAATATTATAAAAGTTATGGCAGCAAAACCAGGTATACCAAAAGGAACAAGAGATTTCTCGCCAGCAGAAATGGCGAAGCGTAATTATATTTTTGATACAATTCGTAACGTATATCATCTTTATGGTTTTCAGCAGATAGAAACTCCTGCAATGGAGAATCTTTCTACTTTAATGGGAAAATATGGTGATGAAGGAGATAAGCTTCTATTCAAAATACAGAATTCAGGAGATTATTTTTCTAAATTGACTGATGAAGAATTACTAAGTAGAGATGCCGCAAAATTAGCAAGTAAGTTTTGTGAAAAAGGATTGCGTTACGATTTAACAGTACCATTTGCTCGTTATGTTGTAATGCATCGTAATGAGATAACCTTCCCTTTCAAGCGCTATCAAATTCAGCCTGTTTGGAGAGCTGATAGACCACAAAAAGGTAGATACCGTGAATTCTATCAATGTGATGCCGATGTTGTAGGTAGCGATTCTCTATTGAATGAAATAGAGTTGATGGAAATAGTAGATACTGTTTTTACCAAGTTTGACATTCGTGTATGCATCAAAATTAATAATAGAAAGATTTTATCAGGAATTGCCGAAGTAATTGGAGAATCTGATAAAATCGTTGATATAACAGTTGCAATTGACAAGCTTGATAAAGTGGGCTTGGATAATGTAAATAAAGAATTATCAGAAAAAGGTATTTCTGATGAAGCGATAGCCAAGCTTCAACCGATAATCAATTTATCTGGTACAAATGCAGAAAAACTAACTGTCTTGAAAGATGTTTTGGCTAGTAGTGAGATCGGTTTAAAAGGTGTTGAAGAGAGTCAATTCATCTTAGAAGCTCTAAGTACATTAGAGCTTAAAAATGAGATTGAATTGGATCTTACTTTAGCTAGAGGCTTAAATTACTATACTGGAGCTATTTTTGAAGTGAAAGCTTTGGATGTGGAAATAGGAAGTATAACAGGTGGTGGTCGTTATGATAACCTGACAGGAGTATTTGGTTTAAAAGATGTTTCTGGAGTAGGTATCTCTTTTGGCGCTGATCGTATTTATGATGTACTCAATCAATTAGAGTTATACCCTAAAGATGCTTTATTTGGCAGTCAACTTCTATTTATTAACTTTGGTGAAAAAGAAGCAGCATATTGCTTGAAAGTTTTAACTAAGGTCAGAAAAGCAGGAATTAGAGCCGAAATATATCCTGATTTTGGAGCAAAAATGAAGAAACAAATGACTTATGCCAATAATAACCAGGTTGCTTTTGTTGCAATGGTTGGTGAAAATGAAATGGCTGAAGGTAAAATTTCTTTGAAAAATATGGAAACAGGCGAACAAAAGGCTGTTACTATAGAGGAGTTGGTAAATATTATTAAGAAATAAATATAGATCTATTCTTAGATTAGAAAGCGAGTACGTGCACGTACTCGCTTTTTTTGTCTTTATGCGGACAAATTGGCAGGGTAAAAGTGACATTGTCGATACTAATTTAGAATGGCACACTTTTAGCAATATATAATAACAGAAACAGAAAATGTTTAACTATTAAATAAAATACAAGATTATGAATATTAAACCTTTGGCAGATAGAGTGTTGATACTCCCTGCACCTGCAGAAGAAAAGACAGTTGGCGGTATCATTATTCCTGATACAGCAAAAGAAAAACCTCTTAAAGGTGAAGTGATAGCTGTTGGTCAAGGTACTAAAGACGAAGAAATGGTGTTAAAAGTTGGTAACACTGTACTATATGGTAAATATGCTGGTACAACATTAGAGCATGAAGGAAAAGAATACCTTATCATGCGTCAAAGTGATGTAGTAGCAATCATTGGTTAATAAACATCGTTCATAATTTAAAAAGTAATCAAAATGGCTAAAGAAATTTTATTCAATATTGATGCTCGTGATCAACTAAAACAAGGTGTTGACGCGCTAGCTGATGCTGTAAAAGTAACACTAGGACCAAAAGGTCGTAACGTAATTATCGAAAAGAAATTTGGTGCACCTCATATTACTAAAGATGGTGTAACTGTAGCAAAAGAAGTAGAACTAGAAGATGCTTATCAAAATACAGGTGCTCAACTTGTAAAAGAGGTAGCTTCTAAAACTGGTGATGATGCTGGTGATGGTACAACTACAGCTACTGTACTTGCTCAAGCAATTGTAGCAGAAGGAGTAAAGAATGTTACAGCTGGAGCAAATCCAATGGATCTTAAGAGAGGTATTGATAAGGCTGTTGCAAAAGTTGTAGAATCTATCAAAAGTCAAGCTATTCAAGTTGATGATAATTATGATAGTGTGGAACAAGTTGCTACAGTATCTGCCAATAACGACGAACTAATTGGCAAATTAATTGCTGATGCTGTTCGTAAAGTTTCTAAAGATGGTGTTATTACTATCGAAGAAGCTAAGAGTATGGATACATCAATAGGCATTGTTGAAGGTATGCAATTTGATCGTGGTTATCTTTCTCCATATTTTGTAACAAATACAGAAAAGATGGAGTGTGAAATGGAAAACCCATACATCTTAATTTACGATAAGAAGATTTCTAACTTAAAAGAATTCTTACCTATCCTTGAACCAGCAGTTCAGTCAGGTCGTCCTCTTCTTGTTATTGCTGAAGATGTTGATAGTGAAGCTTTAACCACACTTGTAGTAAACCGTCTTCGTTCACAATTAAAAATCTGTGCTGTTAAAGCTCCAGGTTTTGGCGATAGAAGAAAAGAAATGCTTGAAGATATTGCTATTCTTACAGGTGGTATTGTTATAAGTGAAGAAAAAGGACTTAAACTAGAACAAGCAACTGTTGAAATGTTGGGTTCTGCTGAAAAAGTAACTGTTTCAAAAGACAATACAACTATTGTAAATGGTTCTGGTGATAGTAAACTCATCAAAGAACGTTGTGAACAGATTAAATCACAAATTGAAGCTTCTACTTCAGATTATGATAAAGAAAAACTTCAAGAACGTCTTGCTAAACTTTCAGGTGGAGTAGCTGTACTATATGTTGGTGCTGCTTCTGAAGTTGAAATGAAAGAAAAGAAAGACCGTGTAGATGATGCTCTTTGTGCAACTAGAGCAGCTATTGAAGAAGGTATCGTTCCTGGTGGTGGTGTGGCTTATATTAGAGCGATTGAGGCTCTAGAAGGCTTAGCTGGTGAAACTGCTGATGAAGAAACTGGTATTGCTATCATTAAGCGTGCTATTGAGGAACCTCTTCGTCAAATTGTAGCAAATGCAGGTAAAGAAGGTGCTGTAGTGGTACAAAAAGTTCGTGAAGCTAAAGGCGAATTTGGTTATAATGCTCGCTATGATAGATATGAAGATCTTGTTAAAGCAGGTGTTGTTGATCCAGCAAAGGTAACTCGTGTTGCTCTAGAAAATGCGGCATCAATTGCTGGTATGTTCTTAACAACAGAATGTGTTATTGTTGATAAAAAAGAAGAAAACCCAATGCCAATGGGTGGCAACCCAATGGGAGGCATGGGAGGTATGATGTAATACATCATTTTCTCAACTATATAAAAAAGAGCTATTCCGCACGGAATAGCTCTTTTTTATACCTTATATTTTAGTGTAAATTAATTATTGTACTTATCAATAATGCTAAGTATATCTAGGGGAGTGTTTACAATAAATTGAGGATTATACTTTTGTAGTTCTTCAATAGGTCTAAATCCCCAACTTACTCCACATCCAATCAATTGAGCATTTTTTGCTGTTTGCATATCTACATCAGAATCTCCAATATATAATACCTCAGAGTTTTTCACAGGCACTATTTGTAGTATTTCATTAATTACTTGAGGATCTGGTTTGGTAGGAATTCCCTCTCTTTGACCTAGAACTGCTTTAAAGGGAATGTGGGAGAAAAAGTGCTTTATTAATGTTTCTGATCCAGCTTGATATTTATTTGTAGCAACCGCTAGTGCAATACCCTTTTCTGTTAGTGATTCCAATACGTGTAGAATGCCTTCATAGGGTTTGCTTTTATCTGTAAGATGTTCTGCATAGTAGGCAATAAATAAAGATCGCATTTTTGATATATTCTCTTGTGTCTTTTGCCCTTCGGGAAGAGCTCTCTCAAAAAGTTTATTTATTCCGTTTCCTACCATGAAATTATATTTGTCTGTTTCGTGAGTAGGGTGTCCTAGTTGAGTAAGAGCATGGTTTGTACTTGCTGCCAAATCTGCTATAGTATTGAGAAGCGTTCCGTCTAAATCAAATATTGCGAGCTTAATCATATTTTCTGTCTTATAAATTCGTTAGAAAACAAAAATAATGAAACTAATCGTAAAGTCTATGTTTAAAACTATTGAGGTTCGGATTATAGTAAATATATACTTATTTTTAATTGATTTTTAAGAACTAGCTTATCCTCAGTCCTTTTATTTGCACACTTTTACCTGTTTTATGCAATTATCTGTTATATTTGCATAGTTATCAACTTAGAATAAATAGAAATAATATGAGTTATAATTTATTAAAAGGAAAAAGAGGTATTATTTTTGGTGCATTGAATGACCAATCTATTGCTTGGAAAGTTGCTGAAAGAGCTGTAGAAGAAGGTGCAACAATTACTCTATCAAATACAGCAGTAGCTGTACGTATGGGACAAGTAAGTGAGCTTGGTCAAAAGCTTAACTGTGAAGTTATTCCTGCTGATGCTACTAGCCTAGAAGACCTTGAAAATGTATTCAAAAAATCTATGGAAGTATTGGGTGGTAAAATAGACTTCGTTCTTCACTCTATTGGTATGTCTCCAAACGTTCGTAAAGGTAGAGACTATGATGACTTAAACTATGACTTCCTAAATAAGACATTGGATATTTCTGCTATATCTTTCCATAAAATGTTACAAGCTGCTAAAAAACAAGATGCTATTGCTGAAGAAGGCTCTGTATTAGCCCTTACTTATATTGCTGCTCAACGTACTTTCTGTGGATATAATGATATGGCTGATGCTAAATCTCTTTTAGAATCAATTGCTCGTAGCTTTGGTTATATCTATGGTAGATCTAGTAAGGTTCGTGTAAATACAATATCTCAATCTCCTACTATGACAACTGCAGGACAAGGAGTTAGTGGTATGGATAAATTATTCCATTTTGCTGAAAAACTATCTCCACTAGGAAATGCAGATGCAGATGATTGTGCAAATTATTGTATGGTAATGTTCTCAGACTTAACCAAGAAAGTAACTATGCAAAACTTATATCATGATGGAGGATTCTCTAGTGTGGGTATGAGTGATGATGCTATTGAAGTTTTCGAAAAAGGATTGGAATAAGAACATTCCAATAGAATAAAATATTAAAAAAATAAGCTGTTTACTTAGTTTTAAGTGGACAGCTTATTTTGTATTATTACCTTTGTACTCTAATTAGATTGTTTTAATATGAAACCTGCATTATATTTAATTCCCGTAACACTGGGAGATACCTCCATAGAACAAGTTTTACCTGCTTATAATAAAGATATTATTCTTAGTATAAAACACTTTATCGTTGAAGATATACGTTCGGCTAGACGCTTTCTAAAAAAAGTAGATCAGGATATAGATATTGATAGTTTACGCTTTTATGAGCTCAATAAAAGAACTCCAAAAAGTCAGTTTTCAAATTATCTTGATCCTTTACATAATGGTGAATCTATGGGTGTTATCTCAGAGGCTGGTTGCCCTGCTGTAGCAGACCCAGGTGCAGACGTTGTTGCTATTGCTCAAAAGAAAGGATTAAATGTAGTTCCTTTAGTGGGACCATCATCTATTATTTTGGGTGTTATGGCTTCTGGATTTAATGGGCAAAGCTTTGCCTTCAATGGTTATTTACCAATAGATGCCAACGAGAGAATGAAAAGTTTAAAGAACCTTGAAACTAAAATTTATCAAGAAGATCAAACTCAACTATTCATCGAAACTCCTTATCGTAATCATAAGATGTTAGATGATATTTTAGCACATTGTAGACCTCAGACTAAGCTTTGTATTGCGGCAAATATTACTTGTCCAGATGAATATATTCAAACAAAATCGGTTCAAGAATGGAAAAAAGGGGTACCCAATTTGGCTAAAGTTCCTTGTATTTTTCTCTTGTACAAATAACTTCTTTCAGATGTTGGTATTCATGTTTAAAACATTCGCTAAACATATTCTTACCCATTTGAGCTTCGACTTCTTGGAAAGTCCAAAGTCGGCCATTCTTGAAGTTTAGATTATATAGCAAATCAGGATTATCTGTCTCTACCATAAAGAGATAGATAAGTCGGTTGGTGTGTTTGTTTTCAAAATGATACATGATATTGAAGAATGGATCTACACCTTTCACTTTAGGAAAAGCATTCTTAATAAGTCTTTTGGCGCCGTGCTCTAGCGTTTCTCCATACTTTAAATAGCATTCCATGGGAATATCTATTTTATCTTGATCAATAATGCAGTTTTGTGAACGATTGCATAGGTAGAGTTTACCTTGGCTAAAAGCTGCAATTCTGATCACAGGATTAATATATTCATTCTTGTATCTGATAGCTTCTAAGGCCATCGTCTTCCCTATAACAGCTCCTTGTTTATTCACAATAGGTACATATTCTATGTGTCTTGTTATTCTGTTAAAATAAAATATAGCTATTTGGTTGAATACTATGGTCAGTAAAAATACTATTGGAGGAAGATATCTATTAAATAAAATGATGTGAGTTTCTAAGATAGGGTGGGCAGTCATCATTAATACAAGAATAAGAGCAAAATGAATGCTTGCTACCATCAAAAAAATACGTGCAGCTACAACGGCAGATTCAGCACCTTGAGCATAAAATCTCTTACTGCAAGAATCTTGTCTATCAATAAAGAAATTGATAAATCGTTGTTTGTGCATATATAAAATAGCCATCATTATAAATGCACTTATTTCAATAGTTAAAGGTAGATAACCATACGGACAGTACTTACAATAGACAAAAGTCGCTACTGTAAATAAAAATAATATTATTGTACTTATATAAAGAATAAATCTAGGAACTTTAGCTCCTTTAACAACGGCTGTTCTCAAAGAAGCTAAAGCACCTATACCAGTTCCAATATAGATAGCTATATCTTGAGATATAAATAGGCATAATACTATAGTAACTAGTATTGGTAAAAAGCCTAAAGACATATTGAAAGCTGAAGATAAATTTCCTTTTTTACTCATCTAAATCTGTTTCTTGTTCTACTACTATCAACAAATTTATCAAGATTTAGTTTTAGAATTACTTAGTAACAATATGCTTCTCTGCGTGATAGGATGACCTAACAAGAGGTGCACTTTCCACTTTATCAAAGCCTTTTGCTTCTCCTATTTCTCTGTATTTGGTAAATTGTTGAGGGGTTATATATGCAGCAACAGGGTAATGTTTTTTTGATGGTTGTAGGTATTGTCCAATCGTAAGTACTTGACAGTTAACAGCTCTTAAGTCATCCATTAGCTCATATACTTCTTCCTCAGTTTCGCCTAAGCCAACCATTATTCCTGATTTGGCACGAATACCACTATCTGCAATCTGTCGTATAACACTCAAACTCCTAGAATAGTTGGCTGCACTACGTACATTTGGAGAAATTCTTTTAATTGTTTCCATATTATGAGAGATAATATCTGGTTTAGCATCAATAACCTTCTGTATTAACTCTGGCTTGCCCTGGAAGTCTGGAATCAAAACTTCTATAGTGGTATTAGGGTTTAAACGTTTTATTTCTGTAATTGTTTTTGCCCAATGTTCTGCTCCTTGATCGGGTAAATCATCTCTATCTACCGAAGTAATGACAGCATGATCTAGTTTCATGAGAGCAATAGATTTAGCAACATTGGTTGGTTCTTCCTGATTAAGAGCAAGGGGTTTCCCCGTCATCGTATTGCAGAATTTACAGCTCCGAGTACATATTTCACCTGAAATCATGAAAGTAGCAGTTCCTCTTCCCCAGCATTCTCCAAGGTTAGGACATCTTCCACTAGTGCAAATGGTGTGTAGGCAGTGGGAGTCTACAATCTTTTTAGTATCTGTGTAACGTTGGTTTGCACCGATTTTTATTTTCAGCCACTCTGGTTTTCTTACGCGTTCGTTCATAGGTTTTGTAGATTTAAAAAAGACAGCACAAGTTTATAACGTGTTAAACTATGCTGTCTTGGTGTTTTCTATTATAAATTATCTTTTAGATATTGTGTTAGTTTTGAATATAGATGATAGCGTGTGTTTCCTCCAAAAATACTATGATTCCTATTGGTGTAAACATGCATATCAAAAGGCTTATTGAGTTGTACTAACCATTCTGCATATTCAGCAGTGTGTTGGTAGTGTACATTGTCGTCATTCATTCCATGAACAATCAATAATCTACCTTGTAAATTTTCTGCTCTTGTAAATGCTGATGTAGCTTTGTATCCTTCGAAGTTTTCTTGAGGTGTTCTCATGAAACGTTCTCCATAAATTGTATCATAATACTTCCAGTCAGTAACAGGAGCAACAGCAATACCTGCTTTGAAAATTGGTGTGCCTTGGCTCATACTCATAATGGTCATATAACCTCCAAAGCTCCAGCCCCAAATGCCTATTCTCTGTCCATCAATATAACTTTGATTACTTAAATATTTAGCAGCTTCAACTTGATCTTCTGCTTCTTTTACACCCAAATAGAGATAAGTGCATTTTTTAAATTCTTCTCCTCTACCTCCTGTTCCTCTGCCATCAACACAAGCAATAATATAATCTTGAGTAGCCATATAGGTTTCCCAGCTGATACCCCATTTGTTTAATACTTGTTGGCTACCAGGTCCACTATATTGGAACATTAATACAGGGTATTTTTTATTAGGATTAAAATTAGCGGGTTTCATTAACCAACCATTTAACTCAGTGCCTGTAGATGTTTTGAATTTAAACATCTCTTTTTGAGGAAGACTATAATGAGCTAATGTACTCTTTAGATTTGTATTGTCTATTAAAGTATGCAGAGTCTTGCCATTGTTGTCATTTAAAGTTACCAACATTGGTTCTGTGAAACTTGTATACTTATTAATAAAGTACCTCATATCACCACTAAATATAGCTGTGTTTGTTCCTTTTTGGCAGGTAAGTAGAGTCTTCTTCTCTTTTCTATCTATCTTATAAATGGCGGTTTCTGTAGGATTACCCTCATTACTTTCTACATAGAAACAGTTTTCTTTTTCATTCCATCCTAAGAAGTTTTTTACTTCGTAATTGCCTTTTGTGACTTGCTTTACTAAGTTACCATTCATATTATACCAATATAAATGGGAATAGCCATCCCTTTCACTAATGAAGCTAAAGTTGTTGTCATAAAAGTGAACATTATCAAGCACACTTTCTTCAATATAGTATTTACTTTCTTCTCTAAGAGCAAGTTTAGATACGGTAGACTTTGGATTAGTAAAATAGATATCGAGCCTATTCTGGTGTCTATTCATCGTGAACACAGCAAGCTTTTCTGCATCTTTAGTAAAGCGGATGCGAGGAATATATCCATCAGCATCTAAAGGAACCTGAAGTTGTCTGGTTACCTTTGACTTGATATCAAATGAATGTACAGATACTTTAGAATTGGGCTCTCCAGCTTTAGGGTATTTATATGTGTATTGTCCTGGGTATAGTTCAAATTGCTTATAATGTGGAGCTTGACCAGCAAATAGAGGGAAAGAATAAGAAGGAACTTCTGATTCATCGAACTTAATGTAGGCTAGCATTTTATTGTCTGCACTAAACTCTAGAGCTCTGTTGAAGCCAAATTCTTCTTCATAAACCCAATCAGGAATACCATTAAGTATTTTATTAAATTCACCGTCAGTGGTTATTTGTGACTCACTATTTCCGTACAGAAATTTGACTAAAAAGATATTGTTGTCTCGTACAAAAGCAACCATATGCCCATCAGGGGAGAATACGGGTGATTGTTGAGGACCAAAGTCAGAAAGAGGTTCTAGTACATTACGCTCTATGGTATAAATGTAGTGTATAGCAGTATAAGATCTTCTATAAATTGATTTTTTATCTGTGGCGATTAATATTTTCGATTCATCAGGCGAAAAAGTATAGTCGTTAAATGATTTAATATTGCTATCTCTAGCTGTTTTAACATCAAAAACAGTCGATACTGGTTTCCCTGTTTTGAAAGAGTATTTAATAATTTGAGTGCCCTCTGGATTCATTTGAGTGTAGTGTTCTCCATCGTTCATAGGTACTATCCCATAAATATTTTCGGGAATATACTTACCTTGCACAATGTCTTTTAACTCAATTTGTTTTCCTCCTTGCGCCATGCATCCAATAGAAAAGAGGCATAATAGTAGTGTTAATTGTAGATTTCTCATAATCGCTTATTACAAATAGTTAGATAAAATAGGTACATTTACAAATGTATGAAAAATACCTTAGTAGGTACTATGAGATACTAATATAATGTTTATATAGAAAAGCACCAATCAATGTTGCTTTCAACCCGCTATTTTATTCGTGTTGTATAGCCAATTAAACTTCTCTTGGATTATCTTAAAAGTGTTATTTAATACCTTAATTAGAGGATTAAGCATCTTTTCTAAAGTAGATTTAATCTAAATAATGTATATTTGTAGATATATAATAAGAAATGAAAAAAGAACAACCCTATAATACTTTTCCGGCTTTTTTGAAAAAGTACTTTCCCTTTAAAGTTCAAAAAATATCTTTAAATGCAGGCTTTACTTGTCCTAATCGAGATGGAACCAAAGGACACGGAGGATGCACTTATTGTAATAATCAAACATTCAATCCTGCTTATTGTAAGACAGAGAAAAGTGTAGAAACTCAGTTAAATGAAGGAAAAGTGTTCTTTTCTTATAAGTACCCCGAGATGAAATATCTTGCCTATTTTCAAGCCTATACTAATACTTATGATGAACTTGATGGTTTAAAGAAAAAGTATGAAGAGGCTCTTCAAACCAAAGATGTAGTAGGCTTAGTTATTGGGACACGCCCCGATTGTATGCCAGACTCTCTTCTGGATTACTTAGAAGAACTTAATAAAAAAACTTTCTTACTTGTTGAGTATGGTATTGAATCAACACATGATGAAACGCTCAAACGAATAAATAGGGGACATACATTTGCCGAGACAGTAGATGCAATCTATAGAACAAAACAAAGAGGTATTCTAACAGGAGGTCATGTCATATTAGGGCTGCCAGGGGAAGATAAAAATCAAATTCTATCACAAGCTATAGAAATATCAAAACTACCTTTGGATACAATTAAACTGCATCAGTTACAGATTATTAAGGGTACAAAAATGGCTAAAGAATATGCTGAACATCCAGAAGATTTTCATATGTTTAATGTGGATGATTATATGAATTTAGTAATAGATTATATTCAGTTACTAAATCCTGAAATTACTGTAGAGCGATTCTTATCTCAATCACCAAAAGAATTAATCATAACTCCCGATTGGGGTTTGAAGAATTACGAATTCACAGATCGCGTGTTTAAGAAAATGAAGGAAATAGGAGCTTATCAAGGTAAGCTTTTTAATAATTAAGAATAAAAGAGTTACTTTTGTTATCAATTGAAGTTAAATATAAAATGGAACAGAAAACAAAGATTAAAGGTGACATACACTATGTAGGTGTAAATGATCGTGAATCACACCTATTTGAGGGTTTATGGCCACTACCATATGGGGTGTCTTATAACTCTTACCTTATAGTGGATGAAATGGTGGCGCTTGTTGATACTGTTGAGATCTGCTATTGCGAAGAGTATTTGCATAAAATCAAACAGATTTTAGGCAATCGCCCTATCGATTACTTAGTAATAAACCACATGGAGCCCGATCATTCTGGTTCAATCAAAATGATCAAGGAACATTATCCTAACATTATTATCGTAGGGAATAAACAAACTTTCGGTATGGTTGAAGGATTCTATGGTATAACTGGTGAGCAGTATTTGGTTGGTGATGGTGATTTCCTTAAGTTAGGAAAACATCAGCTTCGTTTCTATATGACTCCAATGGTGCATTGGCCAGAAACTATGATGACTTTTGAAGAAAAGACAGGAACATTATTTTCTGGAGATGCTTTTGGTACATTTGGTGCATTAAATGGTGGTTTCATAGATAAGCGCATAAACGTTTCAATCTATTGGGATGAAATGATTCGCTACTATTCTAATATTGTAGGTAAGTATGGCTCTCCTGTACAGCGTGCTTTAAAGAAATTAGGCGATTTACCTATTCACGTAATATGCTCCACTCATGGACCTGTGTGGACAGAAGAAGATAAAATAAAGAAAGTAATTGATATCTATAATGACTTAAGCTTATACAACGCTAAAGAAGGAGTTGTTATTATTTATGGAACTATGTATGGTAATACAGAGGCTATGGCAGAAGAAATAGCCTCAGATCTATCAGCAATGGGCATAAAAGATATCGTGCTTCATAACTCCAATAAATCAGATCCATCATACATTATCGCAGATGTGTTTAGATACAAAGGGTTGATCATTGGTAGCCCAACATATAATGGTCAGATTTACCCTCGTATAGAAGGCATTATTTCTGATATTCTTTTGAGAGATATTAAAAACCGCTATTTAGGTTACTTTGGTTCTTGTAGTTGGGCTGGAGCAGCAGTGAAAAGGATGGCTGATTTTGTTACTAAGAGTAAATTTGAACTAGTGGCAGATCCTATTGAAATGAAGCATGCTATGAAAGAAATCAATTATGAACAATGTGCTCATTTAGCTAAGAGTATGGCTGATCGTCTTAAAAAAGATAGAAAGTAGAATTCTATATTAACTATAAAACATATAAACAAACATGAGATTAATTATTCAACCGGATTATAATTCAGTATCACTATGGGCTGCACATTATGTTGCTGCTAAAATTAATCAAGCAAAACCTACAGCACAAAAACCTTTTGTATTAGGCTGTCCTACAGGCTCTACTCCTCTAGGTATGTATAAAAACCTGATTGAATTGAATAAAAAAGGTCTTGTATCTTTTGAAAACGTAGTAACATTCAATATGGATGAGTATGTCGGAATGTCTAAAGATCATCCTGAAAGCTACTTCTCTTTCATGTGGAAGAATTTTTTCGGTCTTATCGATATCAAGAAAGAAAATACTAATTTCCTTAATGGTAATGTAGAAGATCTAGAAGCTGAATGTGCTCGTTATGAAGCTAAAATAGCTTCTTATGGTGGTGTTGACTTGTTTATGGGTGGTGTTGGTTCTGATGGACATATTGCTTTCAATGAGCCTGGTTCATCTCTAACTTCTCGTACACGCCTTAAAACACTTACTGCTGATACGATTATAGCTAACTCTCGCTTCTTTGATAATGATATCAATAAAGTACCAAAAACATCTTTGACAGTAGGTGTAGGTACTATTATGGATGCTAAAGAAGTGATGATCTTAGTAAATGGTGCTAGTAAAGCTCGTGCGTTACATCAAGCTGTTGAAGGTTCTATTAATCACATGTGGACAATTACTGCTCTTCAGTCTCATCCAAAAGGTTTAATTATCTGTGATGATGCAGCTACTTCAGAATTGAGAGTAGGTACATATCGTTATTTTAAAGACATTGAATCGACTAATCTAGATCCAAAATCTTTACTTTAAAAAAAGAAAGTAAAATAGATAAATAAAAAGGAGCTATCTAATTTTTTTTTAGGTAGCTCCTTTCTTTTTGTACAAATTGGGTTGAATTGTTATATAACTTCAGGTAGACAAGAGTTGTAGTATCTTTTAGGCCCTTGTTAAATTAAACATTAAGGATTAATTTACTCTTCATAAATAAGAGCTGAGAAAACATAATAGCTAATTTATAATATTGTTTTAACACCGACATGGCATTCTCTTAACACCGACATGATAATGACATGTCGGTGTCATGATAGATGAATGACTCAATTAAAAGAAGAATTTGAATCTAATCATTACATCTTATTTTAAGTTTTAATGAGACTCTATTTTCTACTTATCCCGATTTCGAGCAAATAAAAATAGGCTGACTATTTAAATTTAGTCAGCCTATTTTTAGTTATTTAAATTATTAATTATACCATTAATTCTCCTTTTCCTTGTCTAGCAATTTCAACATAATCGCCAGTGCAATCTACTATTGTGGATGCACTATAGTCACCCGTACCACCATCGATAACGAGATCTACAATTTTTCCGAACTTTTCATAAATTAGCTCAGGATTAGTGAGAAAGCCTGTATCTTCATTTTCTCCCAATGGAACTGTCGTTGTCATAATGGGGAATTCAAGCGCTTTAGTTATATCCATTATTATTTCATTGTTTGGCATACGAATACCAACTTCTTTTCTGTTGCGGAAGATTTTAGGTAGTTTATTTGTCCCGTTTAAAATAAAAGTGAATGGACCAGGTAAATTTGCTTTCATTATTTTGAAAACAGTATTACTCATTTTTGCATACTCACTGATTGTGCTTAAATCATAACAAATGAGAGATAAGTTGTTCTTGCGAGGGTCAATACCCTTTATCTCACATATTTGTTCGATAGCCCTTTCTTTCATACAATGGCAACCAATGGCATACATTGTATCTGTAGGATATATAATAATTCCTCCATCATTAAGTATATCTATTACTTGTTGAATTTTTTGAGGATCATTATTAGAGTCATACAATTTCATTAACATATTCTCAATATTTTAATTGTGGAACAATACTATCTGCTTTTTTGAAGTGATAGTTAATATTAATATAACAATATTTTAATTCTACTTGTTCTTTTTCTTTTTGAAAAGGTCTTTAATTTTATTACCGACCTCTTCTTTGACTTGTTCTTTAATATCTGTTTGAACGCTGTCATTTCCGAGGCTTGTGGAATCTTTCTTGTTTTTTAGTAGCTCTTTAGATAGAAAATCTTTAGCCTTATCTTCTAATACTTTTCCCCCTTCTTCAAGCATACTTTTTGTGTCTATTTTGAAGGTAGGATTATTGAAAGAGCCTCCTACAAGGAATCCCATGGTATTTAAACCTTCTACTTTAGAAACAGATGCTGGTAGTTTTAGTTTACCAGTGTACTCGATAGTTTGATCAAGACCCGTTGTTCCTGTTAGGGTTAAGTTATAATCTCCCACATTAAAAGTAAAAGGCTTCGTTTCTAGTCTACCATCTTTTATATGGAAATTTAGGTCAATATCTTTTATTTGCTTATTTAGTAAATCTTCTTTATTCAAAGCTTGTGATAGCTTTTTAGCGATATCTACATTTGATAATTTTAAATCCTTAGTTTTGATGTTCCCTGCTGCCTGTAAAGTGGGGTATATAGGCTCCATACTTGCATTTAGCTCTGTCTTAAGTTGCATTGCTCCAGAGAAATTACCTTCCAGATTACTAAATATCGGTGCTAAAGATTGAACCATATTTAATTCTTTATAAGCTTTGGCAAATGACAGATTATTCATCATGAAATTTGCATTTAGTGTAGGATGTTCAATGCGTTCTGTAGAGTAAGAACCGTTCATTATTAACTCTCCGTCCATAGCATTCATGGAAAGATTAGTCATATCTGCTTTACCATCTTTCACATGAATATGTCCTTTCACATTGGTAATTGTCCAATTACTTAGTATGACTTCTTTTAAATTTGCGTTAATGTTGAAATCTATATTCTTAGGAACCTCTATTACTCCGAATATTGAATCAGACTCTGCTATTGACGCATCTTCTTGTTCTTCTGAACTCATAAAGTCGTTAAGATTAAGATGGTTTGAACGAGCATTTAAAGATCCTTTTATAGTGCTTCCTTTCATAAGATAACCTATGTAATTATTTAATTGGCTATCTAGAGTTATATCATTTTCTCCAATATGGATAGTTGTTTCGCTCAATTTTAGGAATTGAGGAGTGAATGTAAGTAATGACTGATCTACCTTCATACTCGGAATATCCTTTACATCGATTTTCATGTCTTTTACTTGAATAGTTCCCGATGCTTGAATTCTGTCGTACAGTTCTTTTTCGATGAAAGAGGATTGACCAGCAATAGCAATATTGGCATTTATAATACCGTTTAAATTCATATCCTCCAAAGGATATACCTCTTCGATTTTACCCAAATCAAGGATGCCATTCGCTTTTATATCAAAACGAGGATCACTTACTATATTGCTAATTGATGCATTTACTTGGAATGGGTTATTAGCCATTCTAAATGTAAATGGGTTTAATTTGATAATTGTTTTATCAGCTAGACCTCCAGGGTTACTAATATTAGCATTGATGTTAATTTGATCTACACCTGAAGGAAGAGAAGGGTAGCGAAACATTGCGTCTTTCACATCAAGAGTTATGTCAAATGAAGGGAGAATATCTCCTTGCATTGTTCCTTTGGCATAAGCTATAAGTGTAGCTGTGCCATCTGTTTGGATGTTTTTAAAATCATTGGCATAAATGGCAGGGATAAGAGAAAGTACTTCTTTAAAGCCTACTTCACTAGTATTAAGCTTTAAATCCATTTCGATAGCATCATTATCTTTCATTGCTACCCAACCATCTAGATTGGTTTTAATTGCATTGAGTTGAATTTCATTTTTAGCAAGAGTAAAAACCTTATTCCTTAAATCTGCATCCAGATTAATTTTTGCTTTCAAATGCATAGAGTTGATCAGAGGAATACCTCCTGATCTGAAAGTTAAATTTGGAGTGTTTCCCTCAATAGCTAGAGTTGTTTTCTTACTCGATAAATCTCCCTTTAAATTAAGGTCTAAGTTATCGATTAGTGCAAATTGATTATCTTTTTGATTGTCGTATATAAGAGAGAAGTTTTTAACACTTATCTTATCAACTTTCAAAGAAAAGTTTCCTTCTGTTGCATCTTCCAGTTCTTCTTGAACATCTTCCTTGGTATCTTCTTCTTTTAAAATATTCCAATTTTCAACACCTGTAGGTAGTACAACAGCTTTTAGTTTACCCTCATTCAGTATAATTTGTCCTATTTCATATCCACTATCCTTAAATAGGGACATTACATTGACAGTAGCTGTCAGCTCCTTAGCTTTTGCTAATGTGTCATTTTCAAACTCATTGATACCTTTTACCCAGAAGTCTTTTAGGGTAAGAGAGGCTTTCGGGAAGTTTTTAAATAAACTAATATCTAATGAAGCAAAATCAAACTCTGCATTAAGCATTTTGTTGGCTTCTTTCTTTACTAGAGATTCTATTTTTCCACTAAATAAAAAGGGAATAGAAATCATTATTACAAGAAGAATAGCAACTATTATTCCTGTGATTTTGAATGCTTTTTTCATATTCTATATTTTATAATAAGTTAGATTTATTTTTTCTTACGTAGTTCTTTGGCAAGTCTCCAATGTAATTCAGCTTCACTCTCTTTACCTATTCTGAATAATGCATCACCAAAGAGTTCATGGGCTTTGGCATGTTCTGGTTTATAAGTAGTTGCTTTGTCCAAATCAGCAAGAGCTCCATTATCATCGTGCATAGCCAAACGAAGTTTCCCTCTATTATAAACAGTTTTGAACTCATAAGGGTTGAGTTGAACCGCCTTATTTAAGCAGATATCAGCTTCATCATACTCTTTAAGATTGTAAAGAGTTACTCCTTTACGTACCCATGCATTTGTATATTCGGGGTATAGTTCGATAGCTTTGTTGTAGTTGGCAATTGCCGCTTTAGAGTCTTTTGCATCGGTAATACAAGTATTCCCCATATGGTAATATTCCTTTGCATATTTCCGTAGATTCTTCTGTTGTAGGCTAAGAGTTTCTTTTAATTGTTTGTTTTCTTCTTTTAGTTTTGTAATAATACCTAGTTTATGTCGGATAAATCTTTGAAAAAGAGGCTTCTCTATATCGTATCTTGCATGAATCGCTTTAAAAAAATGGGATAAGAAAGACGAAAAATTTCCTTGGTCAAAGTCTTTTATAGCTTGCGTATATTCGTCATCAGCTTGTGCTTCTTTGAGGGCAGTTTGTATTGCTTGTTCATTATTGAAGTTTTTAGCAAAATGAATAATTTCTGGATGTACAAATATCTGTGCTTGACTAATAGGCCGCTTCAAGTAAATTCCATTTAATGAGGTGCAACGGCTTAGGGCTACATAAGTTTGACCACCAGCAAAAACGCCTCCTGTAAAGTCAATAACTGCTTTGCTAAATGTTAGTCCCTGACTTTTGTGTACTGTTATAGCCCAAGCTAGACGGATCGGAAATTGTGTAAATACACCTAACTCTTCTCCTTCAATTTCTTTCTTCTCTTCATTATATCGATATCGAATATTTCTCCAAGTTTCGGGTTTAACATCGTATTCTGATCCATCATCCGTAACTATATATAAGAGTCCTTTTTCCTCATCTATCCCACTGATGACACCAATTGTTCCATTAACCCATCTTTTATCCATATCATTTTTTATAAAGATGATTTGAGCACCTACCTTTACTATTAATTCTAGTGGTGTAGGTAAACTGTTGAGAGGGAACTCTCCAGCAATTTCTCCGTACAAAACAATAGGATCTCCGTCTAAAGATTTGAGTTTGTTTTCATTAATGAAATCGACGTTATCCCTGCGTGTCGCCAAGGTAATATACATGTTGTCTTTACTTTCATCAATAGATATATTATAGCGAGTATTGAGAAGTTGTAGGTCTGCTGCACCAGCACTAGCTGTTCGAATTTTATTCAGAACATTGACAAAGACAGGATCAGTTTGCCTATATACTTTTTGAAGCTCTATAGCAACAAGTTTCATCTGTCTAAAGGCATGAGCCGAAAAGAAATATGGAGTAGGATAGGCCCTATTTATAATTTCCCGAATATCATTAGTAACGACAGGTTCCAACTGAAAAATATCGCCGACAAGTAGTATTTGTTTACCACCAAAAACTGCTCTGGGATTGTTTGAAAAAGTGCGAAGTATGGCATCTAATGTATCTATAATATCTGCACGAACCATTGAGATTTCATCAATGATGATGAGTTCAACTTCTTTTATTATTTTTCTCTGTTCTGCAGAATATTTAAAGAATTTATGAATCTGACCACGATGTTGGCTCAGGTTGGGATCACCAGGGAGTAAAGGGTGAAAAGGTAGTTTAAAAAAACTATGTAAAGTACTACCTCCTACATTGATAGCAGATATGCCAGTAGGAGCTAGTACAATATGTTTTTTCTTTGTATTCTCGCAAATATACTTTAGAAAGGTAGATTTACCTGTTCCTGCTTTTCCTGTTAAAAAAATAGACTGATTGGTATATTTGATGAGTTTTAAAGCATTTTGAAAATCTTTGTTTTGTTGGTCTATATGAATTGCCAAGGTGCTTATATAATATTAAAATGTTTGAGAGCATTCCAAATGCCGTCTTCATCAACTGTAGAGGTCACATAATCGGCGTATGATTTGACATGATCAACTGCATTGCCCATTGCAATACCTATTCCAGCATGAGCAAGCATACTGATGTCATTTCCTCCATCTCCAATAGCCACAGTATCTTCGAGCTTTAGATTAAAGTGCTTACGAATAACCTCTACACCTGTCTCTTTTGTATTTCCCTTGGATACAATGTCTACAAATTCAGGATTCCATCTTTCGGGTTGACAGTTTGGAATTAAATTTAAAATAGAGTTTTCTTCTTCTTTGGTTATAAAAGGAGTCATCTGAAATACGTCACCAGAGATAGCTTCTTCAAAAGTTTTTTCGGGTATGACAGGTACATTTAGATGATCATAAAATATATCCTTTACTAATTTATTGGGTTGGCAAACAGAAATAGTGTGTTCACTTACAAAAATAACAGCTTTCTTATTGTCTATACAATATTTAGCCATATTCTCTACATCATTTTTCGGTATAATGCTTTTGTGAAGTACTTGATCAGTTGTAAAACAGTATCCACCATTCATTGTAACATAGCCATCTACGTACTCTTCAATTTTACCTAGATTATTAATAATCGCCTTGGGTCTGCCAGTTGCAATAAATATTTTATGTCCATTTTCTTTTGCTAATCGAATAGCATTAATTGTTGATTCTGGAATTTGGTGGGTTTTAAAACTTACTAGAGTACCATCTATATCGAAAAAAATTGCTTTCATCATTAATCGTTTAGTATTTATATTTAGAATGAATGCATAATCACTAATGCTTCGTCTTAAATCTATTTTTTTTAGTAAAGTATTTAAACAAAGAGGCGAGCTTTATTGTTTGGAGCTCACCTCTCATTTATATTTATTTAGATAGTTCTATTTTATCTGATATATACTTGATTATTTGTTCATATTCATCGGGGTGGAACCATTCTATATCTTGGTCTCTTTTGAACCAAGTTAATTGTTTTTTAGCATAGTTTCTACTATTCTGCTGGATCTTTTGAATCGCAAAATCTTTAGTCCATTCGCTATCCAAGTATTTAATAATCTCTTTGTATCCAACGGTGTTCATAGAGTTCAATCCTTTGAATTGGTATACCGATTTTACCTCTTCTATAAGTCCCTCCTTTTCCATTTCAAGTACTCTACGGTTTATTCTATCGTAAAGTTCTTCTCTATCTCGATTCAATCCTATTTTAATAATATTGAAAGGACGTTCTTTTGCTTCTTGAGTGAGGAATGAGCTGTAGGGAAGCCCTGTCATATAACAGATCTCTAAGGCATGTATTACTCTTTTTGGGTTTTTAAGATCAACATTATTGTAGTACGTGGGATCGAGTAATTTGAGTTCAGAAACAAGTTGCTCCAAACCTTCATTCTTATATCGGTCAAGTAAGATAGTTCTTGTTTCCTCATCTACGGTTGGAATATCATCTATGCCCTTGCATACTGCGTCAATATACATCATAGAGCCTCCAGTAAGCACATAGATATCTTTCTTTTGGAAGAGTTCTTCCAATAACTTGATAACCTCTTCCTCGTATTTTGCTGCACTATAATAATCGGTTAGCTCTAGAGTTCCTACTAGGTGATGTTTTACTCTACTTAATTGTAACGGAGTAGGAGCAGCGGTCCCTATTTGAAGTTGTCTGTATAGCTGGCGAGAGTCTGCAGAAATAATTTCAGTATTAAAATTTTCTGCAATGGATAAACTAAGTTCTGTTTTTCCAACTCCCGTAGGTCCTATTAATACTATTAAATTCTGTTTATGCTTCATTTATATTACGATGAGGCTTTGTATTATTAAAGTTCATCTAAGTTTTCAAACCCTTCTATCTCAAGAGAGTCATAATCTTGATCGCCATAAAACGATTCATCGACATCTATAGAAGTCGTTTTTGTTGCTTCCTTTTCTTCCGTAAAAAACTGACTTGGAGCATCCCCTTCAGTTCTTGTGCATTTTGCTTTTTTAATATCTTTACCTGTAATAATTTCTGATAATTCTATAAAGAAAAATCTTTCATGAGGGTAATCAAATTGCAATACCATTCTTTGTTGCTCATCTTCAAAGAACTCTGTAAGTTCGGTCTCATCCATTATCCAGCTATCTTCTTCTGGATTAATGTCTTTCTCATTTAGAGATATCTCTTCTCTATGTTCCCAGTCTTCATCGCAAATGAAAAATGAAGCCATTTCTGCTGGCTGATAGTTTACAGAGTTGAAGATTGCCTTGTATAAATCTAAAAATGTGGCATCAGGATCAATTTGAATTTCACGGCGAAATTGATCAACTTCATCAGAAATAAGTGTAAATCTATAGATCATTGTATTGTAATATTAATTCTTATTGTAAAAATAGTAAAAATGATATGAAGTCCATAGTGGAGTGAATAAAATAAAAAAGGAGCACTAATACAAGTACTCCTTCTCTATAATCTATTTTTTTAATTAGGCTTTAATAATACCTCTTTGAGATGTACGAATAAACTCTAAAATATATTCGATTTCTTTACTCATAGGTATTTCTTGTTCTACCTGCTTTAAGGCTTCTGATCTATTTAATCCACTTTGATAAATAATTCTATAAGCATCGTGAATGTTTTGTATCAATTCATTAGAAAAGCCTCTGCGGCGAAGCCCTATAATGTTGATGCCAGCATAAACAATAGGATCTCTTCCTGCAATAATATAAGGAGGTATATCTTGGCTGAAGCGAGAGCCTCCTTGAATCATTACATATCCACCTACTCTACAAAACTGGTGCATTAAGACAGCAGCACTAACAATAGCATTATCATCTATTATTATTTCACCTGCAAGTTTAGTGGCATTACCTATAATACAGCCATTTCCCACAATTGCATCGTGAGCTACGTGAACTCCTTCCATTAAAAGGTTGTTGCTACCTACAACTGTTCGATTCTTAGCGGCTGTACCACGATTGACTGTAACATTTTCACGAATTAAATTGTTATCGCCAATTTCTGCAGTAGTAACTTCTCCTTTAAACTTTAAATCTTGAGGAGTTGCACTGATTACTGATCCAGGAAAGAAGGTGTTTCCATTACCTATTCTAGCTCCTTCAAGGATTGTAACATTAGGCATTATTTTGTTGTTGTCTCCTATTATCACATCTTTGTCGATGTAGGAAAAAGGACCAACTTCCACATTCTTTCCAATTTTTGCTTCAGGATGAATGTAAGCTAACGGACTTATCATGTTCAAATTATTTGTTCTTAACTATTTGTGCCATAAACTCGGCTTCACACACAATTTTTTCACCAACAAAAGCATATCCCTTCATCGTTGCAATCCCTCTTCTAATTGGAGTTAGAAGTTCTACTTTGAAAAGGAGAGTATCTCCAGGTACAACTTTTTGACGGAATTTTACTTTATCTATTTTCATGAAATATGTAGAATAAGACGAAGTGTCTTCAACAGAATTTAGTACTAATAAACCACCTACTTGTGCCATAGATTCAACCTGAAGTACTCCAGGCATAATTGGCTCTGCTGGAAAGTGACCTTGGAAGAATGGCTCATTGGATGTTATGTTTTTAACTCCTACAATATAATTCGCTCCAATTTCTATAATTTTATCTACTAACTGAAATGGATAGCGATGAGGTAATAATTCTCTTATGCGGTTGACATCCATTATTGGTTCCTTCTCTGGATTGTACAATGGTGCTTGTACCTCGTTCAAGCGTATTTCTTTACGCATCTTACGAGCAAACTTATTGTTTACAGTATGTCCAGGACGAGTAGCTATAATTCTACCTTTAATAGGCTTTCCTATGAGGGCTAAGTCTCCAATAACATCTAGTAATTTATGGCGTGCACATTCGTTTGGCCATACTAGAGGTTTATGATTAAGATATCCTAGTTCACTAGCATCTTGATGAGGTACACCCATTACATCCGCTAGTTGGTTAAAGTTTTCTTGAGGCATTTCTTTTTCATAGATAACAATTGCATTATCTAAGTCGCCGCCTTTAATTAAACCTGCTTGAAGAAGTGGGGCAATTTCTCTTACAAATACGAAAGTTCTGCAAGGAGCAATTTCTTTTGCAAAATCAGACATATGTTCAAGAGTAGCATATTGATTGGGTAGAATTTTAGAGTCATAAGAGATGAGTACATTCAAACTGAATTCATCATCTGGTAGTACTATTATAGAGGAGCCTGTTTCTTCGTCTTTGAATTCTATTTTCGACTTGATAATATAGAAATCTTTAACCGCATTTTGATTAACAGTGCCTACTCTTTCGATTTCTTTAACGTAAAATTGTGAGCTACCATCTAAAATAGGAAACTCAGGACCATTTACTTGTATTAAACAATTATCTATGCCCAATGCGTATAAGGCAGCCATACCGTGTTCTACAGTACTTACTTTTATATCGTTCTTAGCAAGAACAGTTCCACGTGTTGTTTCTATTACATTATCAGCAACCGCTTCAATGATAGGTTGGTCTTTGATATCTACACGTTGGATTTTATACCCATGATTTTCAGGGGCTGGATTAAAAGTTACTGTTAAGTTTAAACCAGTATGAAGACCCTTTCCACTCAGCGAAAAGCTTTCTTTAAGCGTTTTTTGTTTTAACATTGGTCTTTATTATTTTAGTTTACCTTTAATTTCGTTTAGTTCTTTGCGTAGCATATTTATTTCCATATAAATATCTGGAAGCTTTTTAAATACGCTAGCAGCTTTAAAATATTGTCGAGCTTCAAATGCTGGTGAGCCCATCACCTGATTTCCTGATTTTATGTTTCCTGGTATTCCTGATTGTGCAGCAATACCAACTTTATCTCCAATTTTTGCATGTCCTGCTAAGCCTGCTTGACCACCAATCATACACCATTGTCCTATTTTTGTAGAACCAGCGACGCCAGCTTGTGCTGCTATTACAGTATGTGAACCTACTTCATCATTGTGAGCTATCTGAATAAGATTATCTAGTTTTACTCCTTTACGAATGATTGTTGCTCCCATTGTAGCACGATCAAT
>NZ_DYYK01000087.1:0-3892 GCF_020741705.1 Bacteroides coprosuis | reverse complement strand
TTAAATCTTTCAGAGCTACATTCAGAGGAGTAGATGATGTAAAGTTCTATCTGTATAGAGTGATGATGCTATACGCTTAATTGTTAAATCCCCAACTTTACGGACTGACCCACTAAAAGCCTTTAGGACTCAACTAAGAGGGGTTACAGATATTAGTTTCTTCCTATTTAGAGTGACTAAACTATTTGCTTAATAAGTTATCCCCCCAAGTTTTGCAGGTGATCCGAAATAATTACCATCTCAATATTGAAGTATCCAAGCGTTATAATAACGCTATTCTAGATTAGATATATAATAAAAGAGCTTCTGAAAACTCAGAAGCTCTTTTTATTATTGGTGCGGATGAAAGGACTCGAACCTTCACGTCTCACGACACTAGATCCTAAGTCTAGCGCGGCTACCAATTACGCCACATCCGCAGATGTTGTGCTATCATTTGATTGCGATGCAAATGTACTTTATTTTTTTATTTCTGCAATAAGTTATCATGTTTTTTTATATCAGGAAATAAAAATATTTGAAATCCGTTAACATGTTTCAAAAGCTTCAAGCTATAATGTGAAATAAAAAAGCTTCTGAAAACTCAGAAGCTTTTTTATTTTATTGGTGCGGATGAAAGGACTCGAACCTTCACGTCTCACGACACTAGATCCTAAGTCTAGCGCGGCTACCAATTACGCCACATCCGCAAGAATGTTTTGCATTTCTTTTGATTGCGTTGCAAAGGTATATCTTTTTTTTATTCTAGCAAATTATATGCAAATATTTTTTAGAATATTTTTCTTGCAGCTTCAATTATAGTATCAATCCCCTTTATCTTATCTGCATTCGTCATATCGACTTTAATGTCGGGCTCTATTCCAAACTCAATATGTTCCATCTTAGCATTCAAGTGCGGGCTAGCAGAATATCTTACAGTCCATCCATTGGGCAGCTCTGAAGTATAGGCTAGACCTCCTCCTCCTCCTGTTTTATCTCCTATAATAGTGACATTAGGAAAACAACCCATATTGTTAGTAAAGTCATTAGCTGCACTATATGTGTGTCTGTTTACCAATAAAGCTACACCTTTCTGCCAGCGTAATCCATTTGATGGTTTTACTTTTACTTCGTAGGGAGAAGAAAAATCATTGTGTCCTTTACCTCGCTTATGTTGAATGTAGCTAACTATAATTTCTTCTTCTGTAAAATGAGAGGCAAGCTTAGTTGAATTAGTAATATTACCTCCTCCATTGTTTCTGATATCAATAATAATACCTTTACAAAGTGCTAAGTGCTTTAAGGCCTGAGATATATTATTATCACTGATAGGTGTAAGAAAACTTTCGTAATAAATATATCCTACGTTATCTTCTAGAATTCTATATTTTAAGCCTCCTGCAATTTTATAATCAGTCCCTTTCCCTAAATATTTTTCTTGAATAGTTTCATCAAAGTTTCTTGGGTAGTCTTCGTACCACTCCCAATATCTGGCTAAGTCGAAGTTAGATGATAAGTTAACATGTCCGTCTTTTAACTCTCTGGTCATAGATCCTAACACTTCAAAAAGATCTTCATCCGACATGTTTTTAGTTATTTTCTGGCTATATTCTTCATAAACATCATTCCAATCAATGTCTTTGTAGTTGAAATAGCAATACCCTTCATCAAGTATTTTCCATAAAGCTTCAAAGTTTCCCCATGGAGTGTTATCTACTTTTTCTTCTCTTATACAGCTTGTAAATAGGACATTTATCATTAATAGGAGAGAAAATATCTTATATGTTTTTTTGAACGTACTATATATCATAACTTAAAACGAGTTAATAAGCTTTTAAGCCCGATGGTACATGAATGGTTTCTTTTGGCTTTAGTTTACACATTTCAGTAACAAATCCAAACATGAACGTGTGAGTGTAGGAGTGTGCTCTTATGTTATTTATCTTAGATTGTTGTATATCGCAGATATAGCTAAGCCTTAATTTTACAGCTTTAATGGGTAAATCTACCGAAAAAAACTGTCTGATAGAAGGCTGGTTGTGGAAAGAAGTGAATTTTAATGTTCCACTATCATTCCCTAGAGAGAATATTTCGTAATAAGATTGTCCATAGTGTGGTGAAAACATCATACCCATTACAGGTATATTTACTTGATATCTTAATGTAAGTGGATAATTCTTGATTTTAGTATTCCAAATAGCCATACCTGAAGGAGCTAAGTTTAAATAGAATTTAGCTGAGGCTGGATTATTTCCATTTCTAAGATTGTAAATGAAGCCTAAGTTGGCATCAATCAGTGCTCCTGCTAATAGTTTAAAGTTGGGTGAGATTCTAAATTGGTAATGTAAACCATAATTCCAGTTTAGCAAACCTGAAAATGAATTATTATTGTCAACGTGGTTGTGCGTATATGATATATTTGCTTGTAGGAAATTTTGAACCGATATATTTCCATCCCACAGACGTGTCATTTTCATCGTTTCTCTTGAAATCCTAAAATCTATACCTTTATATTCTTGTGGAGAAAGGTAGGTGTCATAGATGTTGGAATATCCTATACCATACGAAACTGCCCTGTTTATAACTGGAGCGTATTGTACCGTATCTTTCTTTATATGTGATTGTGCATTTATGTTTGTAAGGAGCACAGCTAATAAAATAGCACTCCATATTAATCTTTGTTTCATAGGTAGATCTGAAAATTTTTAGAATAGTTCCATTTGTCCATTATTTATCCCTTTCATCGTCGATTCGTCTTCTTTAGATTCCAAATTAGAGTCATCTTCAGCTGAGGAAGAGTCATTTCTCTCTATTGTTTTAATTGTAGGTTCTATTTCTTTAGGTTCTTGATTCGTGTCTTCATCAGCTTCGTTTTCTTCATCTTCTGGGCTCCAAGGGTTCAGTTCTATAATTTCAGCGATGTCATAAGTCGTAATTCTTTTTCCTTTGGCACCAAATCCTTTCTGATCAATAAACTTCACTGCATCAATGGTGATAGGATCCCTGTGTTTGTCAACTCCTCCAAAAACGACTTTAAATATAGGAGAGGGGTTTGTGGTAAGGATAACTTCTCGACTCTTCTCATTGCCTCCTAAATAACTTTCGGGTTTGTTCACGTCTTCAAAAGTAAATCTTTTTAAATAAGGAAAGTTTTTGTTGTTTGCGTCGAATAGAACAGCTGTCCATACCTTTTCTTCATCAAGTTTCTCAATATGAGTTATGTTTCCTTCAAAGTGAGTAGATATGTCATACGAGCAGGTATAGAAAATACCTTTATCTGTAGTTACTAAAATTCTGTCCTCATCGGTAAATTCTCCAAGATATAAGCCTCTTTCATCATGATTTAATTTCTTTACATCTGGGTCAAACCAAATATCAACACCACCTAGGGTAGAGCCACCTTGTTCTTTTAAGGTGATTTTTTTAACATCACGCTTAGTTAATATATTACCTTTAGCTTGCTTTCCTTTGATTCCAATTTCGCTAAAGTCTTCATCAAACTCTGTTTTACGAATGCGATTGCGCTCACTTCTTCTTATTTTAAGAGAGACATGAATCACTTCTGCTTCTCCGTTAGGATTAGAACTAAAGTAAACAATTTCAGAGCCAGGTGTACCTTGTGTTACATCATAATCTTTATCTCTGATAACAGATGTTACAAAGAATCTTTTGATATAGTGAATTCCTCCTTCTTTTCCATCCCTATAAACAACATTGTATATAGTTCTTTCATCATCTTTTTGGAATACGTCAATATGAATTACGTCTTTTCCTATGAATTTTTTATCTGCTACAGGAGTAATCATATAGGTACCATTCTTGTAGAAGATTATAATATCGTCGAAATCAGAACAGTTATTTATAAACTCACCCCCTTTTAAATCTGTACCCATAAAACCTTCGTCTGCATTGA
>NZ_DYYK01000086.1:0-11029 GCF_020741705.1 Bacteroides coprosuis | reverse complement strand
CATTACAAAGGTAGGGTTTTGATTGAAATCTGCAAGAGCAAGAGCTATAAAAGTATGTTATATAATATCTATTAATATAAAAAGGGGCAATTTTAAAAGAAGTTTACAGAAAATCTGTTTTGCTTGTAATTCTTTTGAAATATGAGATGTAACTGTAGGGGTTTATTTTCGGATCAAAAGGAAAGTGTAGGGAAGAAAGAGTTGACATACGGGCATAAAAAAAGGAGCAACGCTTTGCTCCAATCTTGTTAACCTTAAATCTAATACTATGAAAAACACAGTGCAAAGGTAGGGTTTTGAGTGGAATCTGCAAGAAGTAGCCCTTAAATAGTATGTTATATAACATCTATTAATAGAGTTAGCTCAAAATTAATATTTATTTAAAGTAGAATAATTGGGTTGGAGTGGGGGATAAGTAGGTTTAATCCAATCTTTCTACTGGTTTACAGTTGCGTCCTTCCCTTACTATGGGGTATAAGAAGATAAGTCTTGCAGCTCTATGATACTGAATTTATATTCTCGCCTTCCTATTCTCAAATCTTTCCTATTCTTTATGATCACCTTATTTATATCTGCTGCACCATCTGGCTTGGCAGATGGTGCAGTACTGGTCTGTTTTTAATTTCTCTTAATAAGGTCAAGATTTGATGATGTCTTTCTTGTTTTCATCAAACCAGGAGTAAAGGTCAAAATATTTTGTAGAATTAGCGATATGATAACTAAGCGTATTAATCTTTTTTTGTCCTGATTTCTTACGTTTTAGTTTTATACGGGTAAAGAATGGGAAGTGCATGTTTTATAATTTATTGGCTTTTTGTAGTTCGGAGACTATTATATAGACAATATTTTAATTTGAAACATTATTTTAAAATAGATTTATTCTGATGCAATAAAAAACAATATTAAAACAGTCTTTTAGGTGTGTGTAACTCCTTATATACGTATTCTGTGTGGGGATATTATACTTATCAATAATGTTTAAAACTTAGTATTTAATGAGTTACAAATCTTTTTGTTCTTATCTTAAATATAAAATTAATTTGTATAAATTTGTTATTGATAAAGATCGTGGCTATATTGATGATGTAAATGAGAGGGAAATTGGTTATCTAGTCAACTATTGACAAAATAATAGAAATAGAAGTAAAAACGAATTTCTGTAGAAAGAATAGTCCAAACTAAGAGTCTCTCCAAACTAAGTTGAGTAATTGACCTGATTTTTAATACTTAACTTCTAAAACATAAAAATCAAACACATATTAGACTTGGGTGCATTGAGTATTGCCCATCGATAAAATGTAATACTCCTCCTTTCTTAAAAGAAAGATGGCTTTTGCTTTACATAAGCTTAAAAATAAGTTCTATGTGATGGTTAGAATGCTATGCTCTAATAGTTTGGAATGTGTTTAAAGAAATAGAGAATTAATTATTTTATTAACTTTTAATTAAACATTTTAAATTTAAAAATTTGTTAATGACAGCTGGTGCTTTATTGGCATTTACAGCATGTAGTAATGACAGTGACGGTATTACACCTGCCACAGACGTAGAGGCTCAAGTGAGCGATATTGAATTAATTGTATCTGTACCTGGTACAGCGGCAACAAGAGGTGTTTTAGAAGATGGTGTAGAAGTAAAAACTGCTTCAGTAAAAGGTGTTATCGCTTATCTTATGGATGGTGAAACTAAAGTAGGAGATGTATTTGTAGATAAAATAGATGCTGAGAGTAGTGCCTATAAATTAGAAATGAAAAACGTATCAGTAAAAGATGGTATTTCAAGACTAGTTATTATTGGGTATAATAATGATGCACAGAAAAAAGAAGCTTTAAATATTCCTATTGCAGATGTTCAGCCTACGGGTACTCTAAAAGGTATTGCAAACTCTGCATATGCTATTGATGTGTTGCTTAAAGCACAAGATAATAATTTAGAGGGAAAGAAAACAGAATATAAAGTTGAGGTAGGAAAAAAAGGACCTAAGACAACTTATACTGTAACTGCTAATATGAAGTCTATTGCAGCACGTGTAGAAATGTCTGAAAATATTCAGTATAATAAAAACTTGGTAAAGTCTGCTTATGTGTCTCACATTATACCTATGGGTTATAGAGATGCATATAAAGGTGGTAATACTATAAATGGTACAGGAGTAAAAGAGGATAATAAAACTCTTGATGTAACTACGAATCAATTAGCATTTATGTTGGAGCAACCTATAACTGATTGGGGCAAACAAGTTGTAGCCAACCACTTATTCGATGGTGATAAGCAGTTATTTAATATCGCTTTAACTTCTACACTTTATGACTGTGTGATGTCTAAGAAGAATCCAAGAGCATACTTAACAGTAAATGTTCAAGATATAGTGGGTGATGTTACTGAAGAAAATGTTGAGACATCTGTTATTTTTAAAGGAAATGATGACAACAAAGGTAAGTTCTATGCTGTAAAAGTCTCTAAAGAAGGTAATAAAGTATATTATGCTGTTGAATATATAGCAGAGACAGATACTTACTATGCTAAGTATGAAACACCACTAGGAGAAGAAGTTTCTCATAAAAACTTCGCAACCAAAGACGATATAAGATGGTTCACGATTGGTAACTTTAATTATAAAGATGGTGGTGAGAATGTAGGAAAACAAGGTATCTATTCTGGTGGTCATATCTATAAATTAAACTTTAATGATGGTTTAACTTGGAAGGGTGAAAATGAAACAGAGTTCTCTCCAGATGTAGATGGTGGTACAGAAGAACCACAAGTAACTCAGATTGTAGATATTCTAGCTACAGTTAAGGTTCTTGACTGGACAGAAGGTAATTATACTACTGAAGTTAACTAGTAGATATTTAACAATTAACTTAATATAATGAAGAGGGGGTAGTTTCGTCTACCAAAGGGAAGGCGGCTTTCCCCTCTTTATTTTTTCTAACAAATTAATTTAAAAATATGCAGAACATCAAATACATACTCATCCTTTCGGTATTGCTTCTTAGTGCTTGTTGCATCAACGATGATAATAGCGATTGCCCAAATACTTATTTGAACTTTTCATACGTAAGTGAAGAGAATGGTGAGGTAGGAGATTATATACATTCTGCAAAATTATTGATCTATAATAGCAATAACGAATTAGTGTTACAAAGAGATATAGATCAAACTCAGATCAACCAAGGATTGGGTATTCAATTACCTCCAGGTGATTATTATGCTGTGGCATGGGGTAATGCTGGTGAGCATTCCGTTTTGTCAGATATTCAGCATATAGAAGATGCTCGCTTGAGCACCAATGGATATCCCAATATAAAAACCATAGAGACCAATGACCCTCTCTATCTAGGTACTCATTCATGGACAATATCAGAGAGAAATAATTACAATCATGCTATCTATGAAACTATAGATTACAGGTCGGCACACCTTAGCGTGGATGTTCGTATCTTCGGTGTAGAAGGAGGACTGGCTCAAGTGAGAGTCAATAACTTAATGCCGCAATACAATTTTCAAATGGGTGATACAAAACCCAACAATATAACGTATAGCCCTCTAGTGAAATATATAGAGGAAGAGGATATGCAAAGAGCATACCTACATGTGCTGCGATACAAAGGCAAAACGCCTATGACTATCGATATTTTACTCAACCAAGAATCTACCTATAATGTGGATGTTCGTAAACTAGTTGAGCAAAAATATCCAGATTTTACCCTAGAACGTAAAACAGACTTTACCATCATTATTGAAGTAGTATTCGATGGTGTGGAAATGCATGTACAGGTTTTAGACTGGGAAGAAGATAATATTACTAATACTCCTATTTCGTAAAAGAGTAGAGCCAAAAATAAAAACAAATGAATTATAAAACAATAAATAGGTTAAAGGTAAGGTCCTTCTGGTTTTTAGGGCTTGCTTTCTTTATTGCCTTATTATCTGCTTGTGTTGGCGACTCTATTCTATCTGATGAAGATAGATTATCAAGCAATGAAGCTTATGCAGAGTTACTCTTAAGATCAAGTGGAACAGAAAATAGTCAAAAGAAGGCGGAATATGATAGCGACATCAACTCCTTGACTGTTCTTGTTTTTAAGCACGATACAAATGAGAGTCCAGTTTTTGCCTATAAAGCTCCTGTAAGCGCTATCAAAAAACAGGAGAATGGTGAGTTTTTAGTATCAACAAAATTGAAGGTTAGTCAAACAGAGAATGATCAATATAGCTTGGCACTGATTGCTAATGTAGATATATCTGATGCTGATTTGTCTGCCTATAAAGGATTCCCTAAAGAGACATTAATTAAAAAACTAAATTTTCAAAGTACCCACTTAGATAAAGATAAAGAAGATTATTTCTGGAAAGATAAATATTTACCTATGTATGGCGAATCTGACCCGAAACACATCAGTAAGGTCCCTCAAGTGTGGGGTACGATATATATGATCCGTTCGGTAGCCAAGGTAACTATAGATATTCAATCAAACGATCAGAATCTTGTCTTTGGTGAGCTATATATTCATAATGCTGTAAGTAAAGGGAGGTATGCTTCGGATGTACATTCATCTTTTTTAGAAGGGAATAATACTCCTAGTAACACAAAAGTTACCTTGCCTGATTTTAATACAAATGAAACTCAATATACCAATTGGGTTAAGTTTGTAGACTTTGCTACCCAGTCAGCAACCCCAATCATTCTCTCTGAAAATGAGGGAGGTTCAAGAGATGATGTAGATAAAACAACCTGCTTTGTTTTGGGATTGAAAAAAGATAAAGACTCTAAAATATCTTACTATCGACTAGACATACCTAAGATGTTAGAAAGTGGTGGCTTCGATAAAGAAAAGACTGAACCCATCCTTAGAAATCGCCACTATGTGGTTAAGGTAACTCATGTGGAAGGAGAGGGTGCAGAAAATCCCGATGATGCTCTAAAACAAGAGATAGAGATAGACTGTACCGTTCAGATTGGTGAGTGGAATACGATAAAAGAGTCCTATGATTTAGCAGGAGAATATAGATTTGAATTAGACGTAAGAGAAATAAATTTTGATGACTATAGCGGTAATGAAATTACTAAAACCATAAGTTATGACTCAAATGTACCTGCTGAAAAAATCTACTTTAAGAATTCTGAAAAACCTACAAGTATAACTATTGATACCTATAAATTAACCATAAATTCGAAATTAAATCAATTAGAAATTAGTTGCCATGGAGTTCCTAAAAAAAACAAGAACACAGTTATTCTATGTGTTGAAAATATGGAGATTCCTATTGATCTATATGGTATTCCTGAAGCTTTGACTTTTTTTTACCCTGAAATAGATGTTTATACTGAGGGATATTATATTGAAAGCTACCCTATTGACGAATCTAACTACTTAGATGTATGGCTTGATAAGGCGTTTTTTGGAATTGAAAATGATGCTGAGATAGAGTTTAATACGAATAGTCAAGAGGAATGTGGATTTGAGTTTAGAAAACTAGAACGGATTTCTTCTAAAAACACGAATGGAAAATGGGTGAATATTCAAGTACCAGCTCAAGGTAAACCTAATAAAAATGGCAAATTTGAATGTTATTTAGATTTTACAATATCGTATCCATCAGTTAATAAAAACTATAAATTAAAATATAAAACAAAATTTAATTTATATGCTAGTAAGAAACCTGAGTTCTCCAATCTTAAAATTCTCTTTGTTGCTTATGGATATAAACTTTTTCCAACGGATGAATCAGGTTCAGAACATTATGGAAATGAGGGTTATTTAGATAAAAATGGAAATAAAATTGATTATAATCACAATATAGGAAAATTATTATTTAATGAGAAGTTATTTGGTTTGGAGGGAACTGTGAAGATAAAGCCTTTTGTCTATTACAAGGAAACTCAAAAACTAGATCCCTATCTTGAGAATAATATAATCTATCAAGTTTCATCGTTATGGGATGTGAATGATTTAAATGAATTTGATGTTATTTTTTATATAAACTCTTTTATAGATAATGAACTTCGCAATAGAGATTTATCTAATAAAGTAATTAACTACATGAATAATAAAAATCATGTATTTATTCAAACACCCTCGTCTAAAGTTAATAGAAGTATTTTCTCTCAATATTCTGATCCAATATTTAATGAGTTTTTTGGCAGTAAGTACTTAGGCTTTAAGTTAGATATAGAGAGAACTTCGAGGTTAGTGAGAAATCAACGTGTTCCTGAGATAAACTATTCTTTTCCTAAAATACAAGAATATGGTGTTGATAAAAAACACATTGTTTTTCCAAGTGTTGCGAATACTTTAGGAAAGAGCTTATATGAAGTATACGATGATTTTAATTATATAAACTCAAGTTATTTACTAGATTTAGCTTCAAAATATGTAATAACATCCACATCTATTTTTTTAAAAGCAAAGAGTTATGCGCCTATAATTGTGGCTAATGAGAATAAAAATTATATGTGGATAGGTTCAAGTTATTTGTTCTCTGACTATGCGGTGAATATAGATAAAGATCATTTACCTATAAAAGGAAACCATGACTCATATGGAGGTTTATTATCTATGAGTGATAAAGATTTATGGGAACAAGTTACTGGAAATGATGATACTTACAACTCTTATTTTTTTATGAATATTATGAATTGGGCTTTAACAAGAGCTAATACTAAATAAAAGTACAGATGAAAAAATATATAAAAATAAATATATACGCATTGCTTGTTTTTTTATTATGTGTAGGGTGTTCTAATGATAATAGTTTATCAAATTCACTTAACACTACTGAACATGATTATGTGACAATTAGTTTACCTGTATATTTGCCTCAATTTAAAACTTCTACAAGAGGATTAACAGATCAAGATGAGTTTGATTTGGGAGATAAGGTTCAATTTTTAATTTATGGTGCTGATGAAGAGGAATGTTATGAAGTAATTGAAAAAACGGTAAGTGGAGTCGATACAAATAATAATCTTTATAACTTTGAACTGAAAGTAAGTCGTGATTATGAGTCTTTTCGATTGGCTGTTTTAGCAAATTATGAGGAAGAGACAAATGATCCCCTGCAGTTTTCAATTACAACTGAAAGAGCAAATAACTCTACTGCAACTCTTACCAGAATTCCTCTTTGGGGGTGGTATAATGAAGTCATTGATATAAATGATCAAACTACAAAGGTAAAACTAACTAGTCCTATTGATATGAAGCGTGCTGTTTTTAAAGTTGAGTTTATAAATCGTGATGATTCCTTTGATTTTAAAGGTGTCTACGTAGTAGATTATAATACGAAAGGATTGATACCATATGTTTTTAATAATGCAGAAAAATTAAATTTACCTTCAGATATAGGTTTTACAGAAGGATTAGGCAATAAATTATATTTTGAAGCTGAAGAACAGACCAAAGGTGCAAAGCAAATTCAAAATATGATTTATCTTCCTGAAACATCTTTTGAAAAGTATCCTCTGTTTATAATAAAAGGGAGTTATAAAAATAATCCTGAAAGCTACTATAAAGTGGAACTAATAAAGAAAGATGTAGAGAATAAACAAGATAACTTTCAAGTTTATAATTTAAAGAGGAACTATAATTACTCTATTGTAATTAATAAAGTTAATAATTCAGGCTGGAGTAATATAGATAATGCTTATGCTAATAAATTGGGCAATGTTATTGAATATGATATTTTAGATTGGGAGTCGGCTCACGATGGTATAACTTCCATGTGGGAACATAATGGGTTGTTTTTTGGCGTACAAAAAGAAGTGCGGATTCCATCAGATGTTCCGTTCCATTATATTCCATTAAAAACGAATATTGGATTTGAGGATTTAAAAAAAATAAAATACACAGTAAATAATGAAGAAGTCAAATTTATAAGTATTATAGAAAATTCGAATAATAAATATTTGCAAATAGAAGTAAATAAACTTGAGAATTATTCTGGGAAAGTAGAACTCTCTATTTCACATCCTAGCTATGGCTTTATGCAAAAAGTGCTGATTATTGAAACAATATCAGAAACGGCTCCATATACTATTGATAATCTTGAAGTAAAAGGATTCTATGTAATAAATGAATCTATAAAAGATGATAAGAAGAACTATATTGAAGCTACATTAATAGGACCTTGGTTTATTAAGGAAATGGATATATCTATTACTTCTGAAAATAATACAATGAATTTATTAGGACTAGATGATATAAAGTTTGAAAAGAAGATTTCTTTTGATAGGGGATTAGCTAAAGTTAACATACCAATATCTGGTACTCCAATAAAGCAAGGACATTTTAGTTTAGATTTAAAGTTTAATAATGGTGATGTATTCACAATACCTATTAGAATAGGTACAAAGGTAGTTGTAGAGTATAAAAAGTCTAGTGAAGAACAAAGCAAGATACCTATGTTTAGTCCTTTTGATGAAAATATTAAGTCTTTAACCACTATAACAAGTTCATATGGAGCTGTAGAGATAGATATGATGGAAGATGGTGAAGCTTGTGTCATATTGCCAGATAAAGTTAACGAAGATGGATTTTATCTTTATTCTAGCTTTTATAAAAAAGGAATTTCTTTACCTTATCCTCAGTTTAGACTGGTTGCTGTAACATCGTGGAAAAAGATTGCAGAAGATAAAAGTATTGTATTTAATATGGAGCAAATTAATAATCTTCCTGTTTATGTAGGTACAGATAAAGATAGATTAGATGAAAATTTAAAGTTGACTTCTTATAATCTTTTAGAAGAGACAAACACATCAATTTATAATGCAGTTTCTGGTGATGGAGCTCAATTCACTATCAAAAACAATCTAGGATATCTTAGTCTAAATGAAGTCTACGATATGGAGTTAACATTAGTTCTTGATAATTTAAATTACCATTCAGATAACGGATCTTCTAAAGACGATGAAAAAGGAGGAGGACAAGGTTATTTTGCACACGAAGTTTATATCTCAGAATTTAAATTATCCGAGATTATTGATAACTGTAAATTAGACTTTAAAAATCAGTTGAATCAGTTGGAGGTGCGTAGAATATTCGGAATCAGCATTACTGCCATACCTGTTTATGCCTTGAATCAAGGAGATAGATCAAATCGATTAAAAATAGTAACTGATAAGATTGAAAAAAACGATATTAAGAAAAAAGCCGAATATGATGGAGAATCAATAGGTTTATACAATTATATAGGTTTTTCTATGAGTCAACTTTCTGAGTTTTTAAAAAGTCTTACAACCCATACTTATGCTACTATTATTATTCCTAATAAATATATGGAAAACAATGTTAGCTCTTTAAGAGCTAATAGATCTTTTAAATCTAAGTGTAGATTTGACCCTCTGGGAGTACCATATGAGAAGTATACAACATTTACTTTACAAGAACTTTTGGAAGGCAAGTTTTTTTTACATGATAGTTTTCTTTAAGTCCAGGCAAGCTTTAATCTAAAAAATAAGAATTGTTTTATAATTAGATATAGAGAAGCGAGTTGATACCTTTTATAGAATATCAACTCGCTTCTCTATATAAATTAAGAGTATATTTGTTTTTAAATAGAAATACTTTCCTATATCAGGTTATTGCAAGAAAACTCGTACTTCTCATTAGCTAGAATATCCTCCAATACATTTTTGCACATTGTTTCTAGTGGTTCATTTAAAAAGCAAAAGGATTGGGACGGTATTTAGTAGCACACTTTGTCCTTAGCCATCTTTAGAAAAACACAAGTAATGGGGTAGGAGAGTTTATCGAATCTTTTCTTTTTATATTTCTAAATACTAAAGCATTTGTTGTATCTTGCCAAATGACAAAACCTTGACACAACAAACTATGAAGACTTTATCTTTTCTAATCGCATTTTTTGCTATTAGTGTAACTGCATTTAGTCAAAAAAAGAAACCTCCTGTGGGGTTTGCCGATTTATTAGTACCGGCACGGGCAGTAAAACAGTTTCATTTCCCTATGGTGTGCAATGCCACAACAGGGGAGTGGGAACTTCAGTCGAGTATGCCCTCGCTAGCTAGAACTACCACCTTTTATCCCAATGGTAAAATATCATCCGAAGAGGATATCGATCATTTTAGCAATAAGAAGTTTAATAAGATATTCTTTTACAATGCCCAAGGCCAACTCGAAAAACTGGGGAGTAGAATTATAGCCAATGGCGTAGTCAATGATTCTGTATTTGTGTTTACCAACTATCAAAAGACAGAGCAAGGCAGACGTATCTATCGGAATGAAGATAAGAACGGCAACTTGTATAATCAAGAAAAGACAGTGATAGAGTACAAGTCAAATCAGATTCTTACTCGTACTGATACAGCTGTAGATTCCCTAGTGCTGAATAGCTATGAGCAACCTCTGATTCATAGTTACCGCACAAAAGACTACAGAGTAGAGTATCAATATCTCTACAAGGAGAAGCAATTGTATAAAATAAGAACCATCTTGAACGATCAAGTCTTACCCAAAATAACAAACATAGAATACCTAGAATACGATGAGTATGGAAACTGGGTGAAATGTATATTCAGTCAGTCGGAATCTAAAAAACTCATTCTAAGGGAGATTAAATACTAAAAACATACGATGCTCAAAAATCTTCTACTCCTTTTTATACCTATATGGGTGATAGCCTATGCCACAAGAAAGCAGCTGGTGCGATATTTTGGTGATTTACTGACACGTGCCAAGAGTACAGAAGTTTCTATCTACGATTATTCCCTAGGGAGTAAAGGACAAATGAAACAACATATTAACACGTACTTTAATGAGAGTGGACGAGTAATCTATCTCGAAGTAGACGATAACCTATCCAACGATTTTAAGCGTGTGTTTTACTCGTTCGACCGTAGTGGGGTGATGCTACATCAAGAGGTAAAAGACCGATTTTCTACCCTTACTAAAATGCTTGTTGAGCAAGATGGTGAAGGTTTTCATTACCAAGTTTATCAAGATGGAACTTTACTGCCAGAACTTTATCGGGTTCAAGAAAGAGGGCAGCATACCTATGCCCAGCAAGGCGA
>NZ_DYYK01000085.1:0-4386 GCF_020741705.1 Bacteroides coprosuis | reverse complement strand
CTTATTGGGGGTATGGTGCTTGTATCCTTAGTAGTATTTATCTTCTTATACAATTGGCGAACTACCGTGATTGTAGCTTCTGTTATTCCTCTCTCTTTCTTGTTTGCCATTACAATGCTTCGCATACAAGGTTTGCCTGCCAATTTAATATCTATGGGTGCTTTAGATTTTGGACTTCTGCTAGAGGGAACTTTAGTCATTGTAGAGTCTATCTTTGTAGGGTTAGAGAAACGAAGTCGCTACCTAGGTCGTGCCTTCCAACCCTCACTAAAGGGAGGTGTGATTAAGAAACATACCAACAAGGTAGCCCCACATATCTTCTTTGCCCAACTGATTTTAATGGTGGCTTTACTCCCCATTCTCTCTTTCCAAAAGGTAGAAGGGAAGATGTTCTCTCCTTTGGCTTTTACTTTAGGATATGCACTCTTAGGTTCTCTGTTACTGAGCCTAACGTATGTACCCGTGATGGCAAAACTTTTGCTACACAAACCAATTGAAACGAAGAACAATAAGTTTAGTGCAGGTTGTATGAAGCTTTTGCATGAGCTGTTTCTGTATAGCTGTAAACATAAAAAAGCCACTCTCATTACCTTTGTCCTTCTATTGGTGGGCTGCGTTGTTCGTTTTAGCTTTTGGGGAACCGAGTTTATTCCTCAAATGAATGAAGGGGCTATCTACGTGAGAGCTACCCTTCCCAATAGTATCAATCTGAAAGAGTCGGTACGACTTACTCAGCAGATGAAAGCTGATATACAAACACTAGAAGAGGTCAAGTTTATCCTCACACAGACAGGCAGACCCAATGATGGAACAGACCCAACAGGTTTCTTCAATATAGAGTTTCATGTGGAGCTGAAACCCGAAAAAGAATGGAAGAGAAAGTGCAGTAAAGAGGAGTTGATTAACCAAATAGAAGAAAAGCTCAATCAGTATCCTGGTATCAATCTCGGATTTAGTCAGCCTATTCAGGACAATGTAGAGGAATATGTGGCGGGTGTAAAAAGTTCTCTCGTCATTAAGGTATTTGGAGATGATCTCTATGAGTTGGAAGATACGGCACAGCAGATTGCTCAAACCATAGAGCCCATAGAGGGAGTAGAAGATGTGAGTATCTTCAATAGCATCGGGCTGCCCGAGCTGAAGATTGATTTGCAGGAAAGGAAACTTGCTCAGTATGGTGTCTCTGTTGCCGATGCCCAGTCAGCCATAGAAATGGCCATAGGAGGTAAAGCAGCTACTCAGTTTTATGAGGAGGAACGCATCTTTGATTTAGTAATTCGCTATGCTGCACCGTATCGTTCTAGCCAAGAGCAAATAGGCAATCTGTTGATTCCCTCTACTCATGGCAACTATGTCGCTTTGCAAGAGTTGGCTACTATTTCCTCTATCACTAGTCCCACATTTATTTATCGAGAAGACAACAGTCGGTATGTGAGCATTGGCTTTAGCATTCGGAATAGAGATTTAGGTTCTACTATTGCTGAGGCTCAAAAGAAGGTAAAAGAACACGTCTCTTTGCCCCATAAGCAGAAGATAGAATGGGCAGGAGAGTTTGAAAGTCAGCAGAGAGCTACTCAAAGGCTGATTGTTATTGTGCCTGCTGCTCTGCTTATTATCTTGCTTTTGCTCTACTTCCACTTTGGCAACCTCAAAGATACTTTGATTGCTGCTAGTGCCATGCCCTATGCCTTTATTGGAGGGTTCATCTCGCTCTGGGTTACGCATACTATATTTGGCATATCGGCAGGGATTGGCTTTATTATCTTATTCGGTATTGTCTCTATTGATAGTATCTTACTCGTTTCACTTATGAAACACGAGATACACGCTCACGACTCCTTACAATCTGCTATTTATTCTGCGATACATCAGCGTATCCGACCCGTACTAATGATTGCTTTTATGGGTTCTATGGGATTGTTACCTGCTGCATTATCGACAGGTATGGGTTCGGAAATTCAAAGACCTTTGGCCATTATGATTGTGGGAGGAATTATGATCTGTATGATCTTGTCTTTTACGGTATTACCACAAGTCTTTTATTTTGCTTATCATAAGGATCGAAAAATAAAGGGCTAAACCGTAAAATAATCAGTATTTTTAGTGAATAGAAAGCGATTGATAGAAGAGATATGGATTTACTTTTAGTAGAAGATAATAGTAGAATAAGTGAGTTTATGGTAAAAGGGTTGCAAGAGAATAACTTCTCTGTAACCCTTGCCGTAAATGGTGTAGAGGCTCGCCAACTGATAACAAGTAAGGAATGGAGTGTGATAATACTCGATATTATGCTTCCCGATATTGATGGGATAGAGCTGCTGCAATATACACGGTTTAAGAAAATCAATACGCCCATACTTGTGGTAAGTGCTCTGGGTGATCCTGAAGACAAAATCAAAGCCCTCAATTACGGGGCAGACGATTATCTGTCTAAGCCTTTCCATTTTGGGGAGCTAGTGGCACGCATCAATGCACTTACCCGAAGAAGCCGAAGTGAAAACACCCATACCTCTACACTATTGGAATGTAAAGGGATTCAGTTGAATGTGACCGAGCATCTTGTTTACAAAGAGGGGGCGCTTATACATCTCACGTTGCAAGAGTTTAAACTCCTTCAGCTACTGATGGAGAACCTCGACAAGGTATTATCGCGTACAGAAATTATCAATTCGGTATGGGGATTAGATTATGAATCGAATACGAATATTGTAGATGTGTATATCTCTTACCTACGAAATAAAATTGAAGACAAGAGTAAAACAAAAATCATAGAAACTGTGCAAGGCAGAGGCTACATCATCCGATCTAAATAAACTGTATCTGTATGAAAATTCAAACCCGACTCACTTTACTTCATTCTACACTCTTCGCCTCTTTATTTATTGGCTTGGGGCTTATTATCTTTCTTCTTTACTCTCAGTTTGTGAAGCAGACCATCTACAAGCAGTTGGAACAATCTTCTTTTATCACGGCTCTGTTTTACCTGGAGGAAGATGAACTGAATAAGGATGATTTTGATAAAGTAAGAAAGCAGTTTCATGAGTATGTTACCAATAGTTACTATCAGGTTTATAACGTACAAGATGAGGTGAGGTATGGAGATACCAACGATTCTATTCGCCCCTCTATACTCAACCAAGTACGAGAGAGTAAAAAACTACGATTTGATACAGACGACTTCTATTGCTATGGCATTTTCTATGAGGATAATGAAGGCGATTTTGTAGTCATAGCCAAAGAGAATAAGAAGATTTTATACAGTCAGTTGCATCTCTTGGCACTTCTCTTACTTATCGGATTCTTAACTGGTACTTTCCTTATTGTACTCCTTAGTCGCTGGGGTGCACATATTGCTTATCGTCCTATTCGTAAAGTGATTCAGCAGGTGCAAGACTTGTCTTTGTCGCAGGAAAAAGATATTCAGATACAGTCGCCTCACACCTACGACGAACTAGAAGAGTTGATTAATACTTTCAACTCTCTACTCTCACGCATTTCAGAGTCGTTGATTATTCAAAAGAACTTTGCGAAGTATGTTACTCACGAGTTTAAAACTCCTTTAGCTTCAATTATTGGTAATCTGGAAGTATTCTCTCTCAAAGAGCGTACACCCAAAGAATACCAAGAGATTGCCTACAAGTTAATTGATGAAGTAAATAGCTTGAATGACATTTTGAATACGCTTCTTATTATTTCGGATTTAAAAGAGGAGAGGCAAAATAACGAACAAGAATACAGAGTGGACGAACTCTTGTGGAGCATCTTGGCTAAGATTAAAGCCACTCATCCGAGTGCGAAAATCACTATCGACTTATCTATTCCTCCAGAAAAAGAGAACTTGCTGTATATTCAAACAGATAAAACACAGTTGTTGATGGCTCTTGTCAATCTCATCGAAAATGCCATCAAGTACTCTCCAGCCGATAAAGCTATATCCCTTCATCTTTACGAGCAAGAGGAAAAACTGTGTTTATCTATTACCGATCAAGGCATAGGGATTCCACAAAATCAGATTGAGCAAATTAGCAAACCCTTCTTTAGGGCAGATAATTCTAATCAAAAACAAGGAAGTGGCATTGGGTTATCTATTGCTCTGCGCATCTTAGATAAGAATGAGATAAACTACCAGATTCATTCGAGTATGAACCAAGGAACTACGGTAACTTTGCGATTTGCATAAAACAGATAAAGCACTATTTCCAATTCAGCTTATTTCTTCTCTTATTTATTAAGGCTTATTACCCTACAGATTTATTCCAAAAAACAAAAAATAATATCAAATACAGTTCCTCAAAATTCAGGTGAACCCCAAAAAGCTCTATCTTTGCTCGTATCAATTAAAGATTGCCTATTTACAAATTGATTTGATATCTCTTTTTTGAGGAA
>NZ_DYYK01000084.1:0-12733 GCF_020741705.1 Bacteroides coprosuis | reverse complement strand
TAATAATAATAATCGAGAAATATTGTAATGGAAACATTTTTAATAAAAGCACTGCAATTAATGATGAGCCTTTCCCTGCTTGTTATTGTTCATGAAGGGGGACACTTCTTATTTGCACGTTTATTTAAAGTACGAGTTGAAACCTTTTGTGTATTCTTTCACCCGTGGTTTAAGTTGTTTAAATATAAACCTAAGAATAGTGAAACCGAATATGTACTGGGTTGGTTGCCACTAGGGGGATACTGCAAGATCTCTGGTATGATTGATGAGTCAATGGATACTGAGCAAATGAAACAACCACCTCAGCCTTGGGAGTTTCGCTCTAAACCTGCTTGGCAACGTCTAATGATTATGATTGGGGGAGTTTTATTCAACTTCGTATTGGCCTTGATTATTTATGCTGCTATTCTTTTTACATGGGGTGAAACTTATGTTGAGACTTCACAATTACCATATGGTATGGAATTTAATGAAGCTGCACACGAAGTAGGTTTCAAAGATGGAGATATTCTTATTTCTGCTGATGGTAAAGCTTTTGGTAAATATGGTGCAGAAGTTGTTTCATCTGTAGCAGATGCTCGTCAGGTAACAGTACTAAGAGGTGGTAAGGAAACTTCTGTTTACGTTCCTGAAGACTTTATGCAAATGTTAATGGCTGATGGACATGCTTTTGCACAATTGCGTGTGTCTTCTAGGCTAAATGTAGTTGTGGAAGATTCCCCAGCTCAAAAAGCAGGTTTGGCTGTTGGAGATAGTGTTGTATCTATAAATGACAATTTTGTTGATTCTTGGAATGAGGCTTTTAGTGCTTTAGAAAAAGTTAAAGCAGAAAAGGCATCTAATATAAAAGTTCAAGCGTATAGAGGAGATGAATTGATGGATTTTACTATTCAAACAGATTCTTTATATAAATTAGGACTTCTAGGTACTTATCCAGAATATCAGACTAAAGAATATAGCTTATTAGCTTCAATTCCTGCGGGTGCCCAATTGGGTGTAAATACTCTAAAGAACTATGCCAACTCTATGAAGCATGTGTTTTCTAAAGAAGGTGTGAAGCAGCTTGGAGGTTTTGGTGCAATTGGAAGCTTCTTCCCAGCACAATGGGATTGGTTGTCTTTCTGGAATATGACAGCTCTACTGTCTATCATTTTAGCTTTTATGAATATCCTTCCTATTCCTGCCTTGGATGGTGGTCACGTATTCTTCTTATTGTACGAAATCATAACACGTAGAAAACCGAGTGATAAATTCCTAGAGAGGGCACAAGTAGTAGGTATGCTTATCTTATTCACTTTGCTTATTTGGGCAAATTTAAACGATGTATTAAGATTCTTGTTATAAGAATAAAGAATAAAAGAAATAAAACTAAAAGCCCTGCCTCAATTGAGGTAGGGCTTTTTTTCTTGGTTGAGAGAGTAAGTCAATTTCTTAATTTTATTAAGCGCTGATTTGTACTGCCTCTAAAGGGAAGAGTAGGAGAGTATTTCTCCTGAATAAAAGGTCCATCGACAAGTACATCTATGTATTCTAATATAGCTTGAGAATGTTTGTCTTTTAGTAACTCTTCATATAAGAAACCAGTATAGCACCAAATTGACAGCTGAGTTTTATCTTTTAATTTCTTCACTATAGGAAGCATTTCTATCGGGTTAAAGAAAGGATCTCCTCCAGATAAAGTAATACCGTCTAGCAAAGGATTATTATTGATTTCATCTATTATTTTATCCAGTTTTTCATCGGTTAGTAAAGTGCCAGCTTTGGGGTTTCTACTCTCGGGGTTGTGACATCCCACACATCTATGTGGGCACCCTGCAAAGTAGATTGAATACCTAATTCCGTCACCATCAACAATCGTTTCTGAATAAGTATGTAATATATTCATTGAATACTATAAGTGTTTTACACGATCTTTTTCTTCTGCTTTTTTAGCTGAATTCCAAGAACTCAAATCACCTGTTAGATAGCCTGTGATTCTTCTCATACGTAAGATGGCTTCACTCTTGCATACAGGGCATTTATCATAGATAACTCCTTTATAACCACACGCCTTACAAGTATCTACTGGGTGGTTAATTGATCCATATCCTATGCCTTCGTCGTGCATAACTTTTACAATTTTAGCAATAGCCTTAATGTTCTTTTGTGCTTCACCATCTAGTTCTACATAGGTAATGTGTCCACCTTTTGTGATTGCATGGAAAGGAGCTTCACATCTTATTTTATCAATGATGCTGATGGGTTCTTTTACATCTACATGGAAAGAGTTGATATAATAATCTCTGTCAGTTACTCCAGGGATAACTCCATATTTCTTTCGGTCTATTTTCGTAAAACGTCCTGATAATCCCTCGGCAGGAGTTGCTAATACAGAGAAGTTTAAGTCGTATTTCTTTTTTAGTTCTTCTACTACTTCATTGATGGTTAAAATAGCATCATATAAAGTATTCCAAGCTTCTTTATTATGTCCATGACCAGATCCATATAAGGCTACCATAGCATTATGTCCACCAATAAATCCGATACCGAGTGTTCCATGTTTTAACACATCTCCTACAATATCATTAATACCTAGTTGTCCTCCACCTTTCCATACGTCGTTGCCCATCATAAAAGGAAACTGACGAGCTAGTGCTGAACGTTGGTATTCATAGCGTGTATGAAGCTGTTCTCCTATAAGTAATGCTTTTTCTCTAACTCCATTTAAGAATGCCTTTTTAGCTATATCTCTTATTTCTTGGTCGTTCTTACTTTCTTGAGATGCTTTTCGTTTGGCTTCAATAGCAAGACGAGGTAAATTCATTGTTGTGAAAGAAAGATTTCCTCGTCCAAGGGCTGTTTTTTCTCCGTGTAAATCTTCATAAACTCTTGTTCTACAACCCATTGTAGCCAACTCATAGTGATAGCGTTTTGGATCATTTGCATCCCATTTATCATTTGCATTAAATGGAGTATCTAAGAACATAAAGTTGGGGAATAGAGCTTTTGCAGTTGTTTTACAAGCCTTTAAGTAAAGGTCGAAGTTGGGTGCTTTGAATTTGATCTTACCTTCTACTGCTGCATCAAAATCTGTCATCGCCAACTTGTAATCTTCTTCAGAGAAAGTGATGCCATCTTTTATTTTGAATATTTGAATAGGGAAAACGGGCACTTCGCCTTTGGATCCTAAACCCTCAATAGTCGCTTTTAATAATTCTTCTATAACCATACGACCTTCGGCGGACGTGTCTGTTCCGTAGTTGATAGAACTAAAGACAACTTGATTTCCCCCTCTAGAGTGCATTGTATTTAGATTGTGAATAAAGCCCTCCATTGCTTGATGGGTGTCTTTACGTGTTTGTTGATATGCTTTTTCAAAGACGTGCTTCATTTCTGCCTTATTGATATTTACATTGAGAGCAGTCAAAGCCAATCTTAATGTTTCTGTTTTCAGTTCAGGAGCATCAATACTGTCAATATGTTCATTTACTAATATTTTGATGTTGGATTCTGAGGCGTTTTCTTCATCTTCTATTAATGTGAAGAAGCTGATAAAGCTAACAATATGTTTTCTGAAAGATTTTAATACTCCTTTAGCCATGAAGAAGTCAAAGGCAGGTATTGCTTGGCCACCATGTTGTTCATTTTGGTTGGTTTGAAAAATGATTGTTGCTAGGGTTGCATAACTTTGAATACTTTGAGGTGTACGTATACTCCCATTTTTAGTTCTGAAGCCTCTTTCAAATAAATCATCTAAATCGTATTGTATACAAGTAGTGGTTTTGGTAGGGTAATAGTCTAAATCATGGATATGGATATCTCCTAATTTATGAGCTTCAGCAAATTGTTTAGGCAGAAGGTACTTATACGTATAGTCTTTGGTTACCTCTGAGGCAAAAGTCATCATTTGTCCTGCAGGAGTATGACTACTCATATTTGCATTACTTAAATTTACATCATTTGTATCAATGGCAACAATACCATCCATGATGTGTTTCATTTTAGTTTTTTTCTCGCGCTCAGTAGTCCTCCAATCTCTATATAGAATATATTTTTTTGCAACATCAGGATAGGCTTTCATGAGTTCATTTTCAACAAGATCTTGTACTTGCTCTACGGATATGGTATCCAATTGAATTTTATTTACTACGCTATTTGTTATTTCAGACGTGATCTGAGAATCACCGTTTATACCCGTAGCAGTGAATGCTTTGCTAAGTGCATTTTGGATTTTAAGAGGTGAGAAAACCTCTTTTTTTCCATCTCTCTTAATAATTGATTTCGTTCCAGCAGCCATTGTCTTTTGATGATTTTAGTTTTCATTTTGGAAAACTTTTTATTTATTTGAATTTTAAAGTTTACCAAAATAGATTATTTAAAACACTTTTACTATACTCAGTGTAAAATGTTTATTTTATATAAAACATTGATTTATAGGTATATGAGTGTTTTAATGTCGCAGGTATAACAAAGATACTAATTTTTTTATGAAAGCAAATTTATTTTAAAAACAGATTATTTGGAATACTTTCATTCTTTTTTAATAGAAAAGTACTCTTTGATACTCTCTTAAAAGAGCACGATAACTAGTGTTTTAAACTCGTAAAAAGAGAATTAACACGATGGCATAGTCTAGTGTCTGTTTTTGTGTTATCGTGATGTAAAAGCGGTGTAATTATCTTTAATGAGGCATGCTCATTTTAATGTAAAAGGTTAATTATTTTCTACTGTGCAGGTTTATTATTTGGCTGGGCATGAGCAGATGTAATTTTACAGTGATAGGTTCTCATCATAACACCGACATGTGAATACTTTGACACCGACATGATGATGACATGTCGGTGTCAAAGTAATTAACCCCTCCTAAGAAAATAAGTATTTAATGTTCGCTAAGGAGCTTATTTAAAGGATGTTTATGTGGATAGACTTATATGATTTGTGTTCTTTACTATTAGAGATGTTTTAAGGCATTATTTTTTAACCTTATTCTGAATATTAGAAGTTAGCAAAAACAAAAAGAGAGATTCTCGACTGAGAATCTCTCTTTTTATATATGATTAAATAGACTTATTATTTAAGTCCTAGTTTTTTAGCAATAGCTTTTGGTAGAGCATCTTTATGAAGAACAATATTCATTGTTTTGTATCTCACGAAAGGTTTTGATGCATACCAAGTTCCTTCGTATTTATTATCTGTACCCCATGAGTTTTTCACCATGAAATATTCTTTACCTGTTTGGTCTTTTGCAATACCATAGATAAGCATACCATGGTCGTCAGTTGTTTCCCAATTGTCAAATGCTGCTTGACGCATTTCTTGAGTTGCCTCAACTTCAGGTCCTGGTTTAGAAACTGCTTCTTTGCTCTTATCAGCAGGAGTCATGCCTGTCCAGCGAGCCATATCAGAGCCACTTAGATCTGTTCTTTCAAGATCAGGCATTACTGCAATGCCATTACGAGTGAAACCAACTTCACTTACATCACTACCCCATGCAATTGTAAATCCTTGTTTCACTGCATAGTCCATTACTTCCATGAATTCATCAATTGGAAGATTGTATGATAAACCACCTCTCCAATTGTCTTGAATTTCAATAACAAATTGTTCGTAGAAAGGGTGGTGTGTATAAGATGTTAGAGAAATATAATCCTCAGCTTTAAGACCTAGTTCGTCAGCAAAGGTTCTTGGAGTATATTCTTTACCTTTATAAGTGAATTTTTCAGGGCATTCGCCTAGATATGTATCATAGATAGCTTTTAAACCTTCTTTCCATACGGGAGTAAGTTTTTTGAAACGTCCTTTAGCAATAGCGTTTACGTAGCCAGAAGCTACAGCATCTATTTCTGTATGAATATGTTTTTCTTCACCATATTTAATTCCTTCCATTGCTTCTTGAGGAACTAAACCATCCTTTTTCATAGTAGCAATAACATCATAGAAACTACCGCCTGGAGAGAATGAACTATCTCCATGAAGGCGAACATATAGTTCAGCTCTATCTAGCATAGTGTGGTGAACGATGAACATCTCAGATAAATCATATTCTCCTTTACCTTGACGTAGAAGTTCTGATTCTAAAAGACCGATTCCAGAAAAGCTCCAGCAGGTACTAGATCTATTTTGGTTCTTAACAGGTGTGATAGCATTTTCTTTTACTGTTGTAAACTGAAAACCTTCATCACTTTTAGCACTCTCTTGTGCATAAAGGCCAAAACTTAGAAGGCATACAGCTGCCGTAAGTAGTGTTTTTTTCATGTTGTTTTAATTTAGTTTGTTATGTATTCAATAAATACAAAGATATATAAAAGTGTCAGAGAATTCTACTTGAAGAAAGCTCAATATGAAAAATACTTTCTTTTTGTGTATAAAACGAATTATATTTAGCTTTCCTGTCTATATAGTAATGTGTTATTAAACATGTATGTATTGCTGAAAAAGAATATTTATATATTATCGTATTGTAAATCAGTTAATTGTGTTTAATAAAACTATTCCCGTTTGTCTAAATAAGCATTTTTTTTTATCTTTGAAAATGTCATAAATAGAAATTGGCATAATTAATCAGTTAATTTCTTCAAATTAAACTGTTCGTTTATAGGAGTTGATATAAAAAAACTCCTTCTCTATATCATCCGTTCAGTACATATAATTTTACAATTTTATTAATTAATAATAAAGGGCAAAGAAGTTGAGTAAATGTCCTTAAAAAAGTTACTTTATGAGATATAAAGAAAGAATTCTTTTTACCTTTTTATTTTCGTTTTTATTTTTTTCTACGTATTCAATTGCTCAAGAGAAGCCAGAATTTAAGCTTGGTGGAGCACTCCGTTTTAACTATAACTATTCCGATTGGAAAGAGGATAGTAAAAAGAAAGGAGGTGATTTCGGTTTTGATGTATTCCGTTTAAATCTTACTGGAGGTTATAAAAAAATTCTTTTTGATGCAGAATATCGCTTTTATGCCAATAGCTCTGGTGGACATATGCTTAAACACGGTTGGTTTGGCTATGAATTCAATGAAAATCATCAAATACAAGTAGGATTAACTCAAGTTCCTTTTGGCGTATTACCTGTTACTTCTAATAATTTCTTTTTTAATCTGAATTATTATTTAGGATTAGAAGATGACTATGATATGGGTGTGAAATATTTGTTCAATAAAAATGCTTGGAATCTAGCATTGGCTTTCTTTAAAAACTCTGATATTCTTGATTTTGGAGATAAACAAAGTTTATCACCAAATCGTTATTCTTATGATGTAGGAGGTAGAGATAAAGAAGTAAATCAGGGAAATATTCAAATAAACTATACTTGTGGAAATAGGTTTAAACAAGAATTTGGTCTATCGGGAATGCTCGGTGGTATTTACAATATGGACACTGAAAAGATGGGGTTGAGAAAAGCTTTTGCAGTACATTATTCTGCTTCATATAAAAACTGGGATGTTAAGGCTCAGTATACTACATATGCTATGAGCCCCAAGAAGGGAAATGATAAGAATGGGAACCCTATAGATCGAGATTTTGTAACCATGGGAGCTTATGGAGCGAATTATAATGTAGCTAGAAAAGCAGATACTTACTTAGCTACTATTGCTTACACAATACCTGTAAATAAAGGAATATTAGATAATATACGTATCTACAATGATTTTAGTATGATGCATAAACGCATTGATGGCTATAAAGATAGCTATCAAAACGTCTCAGGAATATTACTTACAACAGGACCAGTATTTACTTACATCGATTATGCCTTGGGCAAAAATCATTCCTGGTTTAGTAATGCTTGGGATGATAGTTTTGCACAAGGTGATCCTTCTAATAAATGGAATGCACGTTTTAATATAAACATGGGTTATTACTTCTAAACCTTTAAAAATAGAATAATAGATGAGTAAAATAGAAATAAAAGATTTATACCTGATATTTGGAGCAGAAAAAAGTCGCGCTTTCCGTAAACTGAAAGAGGGTAAAAGTAAGGCGGAAATACTCAAACATACGGGATGTACTATTGCTGTGCAAGATGCAAATCTAACTATTAATGAAGGTGAGATTTTTGTTGTAATGGGATTGTCTGGTAGTGGAAAGTCTTCACTATTACGTTGTATTAATCGGTTGGTTACTCCTACACATGGAGAAATAATTATCAATGGAACAGATATATCCAAGGCTAGCGATAAGCAACTGATCAATAGTCGTCGTAAGACTATGGCTATGGTCTTCCAAAACTTTGGACTGTTACCCCATAAAACGGTTGTTGAAAATATAGGTTTTGGTTTAGAGTTGCAAGGAGTTGATAAAGAAACTCGAGAAGACAAAGCAATGTATGCTATGAAGCTAGTTGGATTAGAAGGTTATGAAAGTCAGATGGTAAGTGAGCTTTCTGGTGGTATGCAGCAAAGGGTAGGCTTAGCCAGAGCTTTAGCTAATGACCCCGAAGTGCTATTGATGGATGAAGCTTTCTCTGCACTAGACCCTTTGATAAGAACGCAAATGCAAGATGAGCTTTTGGCCTTGCAAACAAAGATGAAGAAAACCATTGTCTTTATTACCCACGATTTAGACGAAGCTATTAAGTTGGGAGATCGTATAGCAATTATGAAAGATGGCGTGATAGTTCAGGTAGGTACTTCGGAAGAGATACTAACAGAACCTGCCAATAATTATGTAGCTAGTTTTGTTGAAAATGTAGATAGAAGTAAAATCATTACAGCATCTTCTATCGTGTTGAAAGATCCAATTGTTGCACGTTTTAAGAAGGAAGGTCCTGAAGTTATCATCAGAAAGATGAGACGAAAGAATCTTACTCTTTTGCCTGTGGTAGATGAAGATAATTTATTAGTGGGAGAAGTATATTTAGAAGACTTACTGGAACTCCGGAAAGAGCATATTAAAAATATTGATTCTGTTATTAAGCAGTTTGGCCACACAGTTAGAGAAAACACGGTTATAGAAGATATTATTCCCTTGATGACAAAAACAAACTCTCCTATATGGGTAGTGGGTGAAAATAAGGAGTTTAAAGGCATTGTACCTCTTTCTTCATTGGTGTTCGAAGTCACAGGAAAAGATAAGAAAGAAATAGATAAGTTAGTTCAAAATGCACAAGACTTATGATTGAAAGAATTAATATAGGAAAATATATAGAGATAGCCATTAATTGGTTAACAGAGAATTTTGCATCATTTTTTGATGCATTGAATACAGGTATTGGTGGTTTTATTGACGGTCTTCAAACCATACTAAATAGTATCCCTTTTTGGATTACTATCATTGTTATGGCTATACTTGCCTGGAAAAAAGCAGGTAAAGGAGTAGCATTATTTTCGGTTTTAGGTTTACTATTGATTTGGGGAATGGGCTTTTGGGAGCCTACTATGGAAACCTTGGCATTAGTATTATCTTCAACGTTTATTGCTTTATTAATAGGAGTTCCTTTGGGTGTATGGACAGCTTATAGTGACCGTTGTGATAAAATATTACGTCCGGTACTTGACTTTATGCAAACTATGCCCGCATTTGTTTATCTAATTCCTGCTGTTTTATTCTTTGGATTAGGACCAGTACCAGGAGCTTTTGCTACTGTAATTTTTGCTATGCCTCCTGTAGTTCGTTTAACAGGACTAGGTATTCGTCAGGTTCCTAAAAATATAGTTGAGGCTACTACATCTCTAGGGGCTACTCGTTGGCAGCTGTTATTTAAGGTTCAGTTACCATTGGCTTTGCCTACTATTTTGACAGGTGTGAACCAAACGATTATGATGTCGCTCTCTATGGTTGTGATAGCTGCCATGATTGCTGCTGGTGGATTAGGAGAGATTGTATTAAAAGGAATTACCCAGATGAAAATCGGTTTAGGTTTTGAGGGTGGTATTGCTGTGGTTATTCTTGCGATTATATTAGACCGTATTACGCAGGGTATAGCGAAGAAAAATAATGGGAAAAAGAAAAATAATTAAATAAAAGATATAATAGAATGAAATATTTAAAAAGTATAGCACTAATGCTTGTAACAGCACTGTTATTTGCATCATGTGGAAATCAATCAGATAAAAAAACAATCACTTTTGCTTATGTTAATTGGGCTGAGGGAATTGCTATGACAAACCTCGCTAAAATCTTATTTGAAGAACAAGGTTATAAGGTGAAAATGAAGAATGCAGATATTGCTCCAATTTTCGCTGCATTAGCTAAAAAGGATGCAGATGTGTTTTTGGATTCTTGGTTACCTATAACGCATGCAGATTATTTTAAACAATATGGAGATGCGATAGAAGAAATAGACACATTGTTTAATGATGCAACGATAGGATTGGTAGTACCTTCGTATGTAACTATAAACTCTATTGAAGAGTTGAATAGTGTAAAAGATCAATTTGAGGGCGAGATTGTAGGGATTGATGCGGGAGCAGGAGTGATGAAGGTTACAGAACAAGCTATCAAGGATTACAATTTGGATTTTAAATTACTTTCTTCGACTGGTCCTATGATGACAGCAGCTTTGAAAAAAGCTATTGATGAAAATAAATGGGTTGTTGTAACTGGTTGGAAACCTCATTGGAAGTTTAGCCGTTTTGATTTGAAAATTTTAGAAGACCCTAAGAATGTATATGGAGAAGCTGAAGTTATCAAGAGTATCTGTAGAAAGGGATTTAAAGAAGAGGATCCTTTTGCCACAGAATTGATAGGAAATATGAAGTTTACTAATGAACAGATTAGCTCTTTAATGGATGCACTAGAAGATGCTCCAACAGAGGTTATGGGAGTAAAATCTTGGATGAAAGAGAATCAAGAGCTAGTAGATAGTTGGATACCGAAGAAGCTAGAAGAATAGTTATTGGATGGTCAATATAGTAAAGGTCGAGGATCCTCGCGAGGATCCTCGACCTTTTTTTATTATCTATTTTTAAATGTAGAAATACTTTTTATTTTGGTGTTTATTACTAAAAATCCCACTATCAGTATGCCAATAAAGAGAACCAATGCAAAAATTAAGGTACTCGATGATAAAGTACTTGCAATGCTCGTATCTGTTACTTCTTTTATGAAAGGGATATAAATACTTTGGGCATACTTGGTTATAATGATGGCTATTATAGATGATATACTCACTAGTATCATCGTGATAAATAGATATGGGCGGGCTATTTGTGTATTTGAATATCCTAAAAGAGATAGGTTTTCTAGGCTATATATATTTTTCTCTACGAGTAAGTAAATACTTAAAATCAAAATATAACAAGCCAAAACACTTATAAGTAAGCCTATAAATAAAACAATGCTGATACTTATATTTAAAAAGTAACGAGCTTTCCCTGTATCTAGCTGGTTCCCATCAATGATATAGCCCTTGTCTGCAATAAACTTAGAGAGTTGAGGATCTGAACTATTCTTGACTTTTATGATGACGCGTAGAGCATCCTTTTCTTTATCAGTTGAATATTTGCTGTTAGCCTCTTTCAAGAAGCTCTCGGGCACTAAAATAGTGTTTATCCTTTTGGAGAAACCGATAATACGCCCTTTATATCTTTGAAACTGTCCATTTCCAGAAGCATTAATATCTAATACTACGGAGTTGATAAGTCCTTCCGAAACTTTGGGTAAACTTTTGCTAGCAGCAAATCCAAAATTATATAAATCGAGATAGGAGCGAGGAATAATAATGGGAATTTCTTCTTTTTCCGTATTGTAGATCCAATCTGTACTTTCAACATCAATAAAGTTATCAGGAACAGACTCAAAGAACATATCGGTTGCTATTCCAAATTGCTTTCCAATAAAATTAATATTGGCTCTGATGTTGAAATGTGACGCTTCAAATAAACCTACATCTTGGATGAAGGATTGATCTTTTAGGCTATTAATTTCTTTTTTTGAGAATGAAGGCGATTTACCTAATATAGAGCCAACTGTATTGACCTTTTTGGTGAGTATTATATATTCATCTTGAAGGAAACTATCTTTATCATTTAATATTGGGTGTAAGTCAGAATAAATCTGAATACCTATAAAGATAATACTGAGTCCTACTAGATTGGCTAATGTGAAACCTATTAGCTGATTACGACTCATCTTATGTTTAAGTAATTTATATAGCATAGTTAGAGATTAAAGTAGTTTGAGTAGGGTAAATCTAATTGGTGTCCCAATGATGTTACTATAATGCCTGCTCCTTGCCCTGAGGCTTCTTCGAGTAGCAGTTTTGCTAACTCTTTACTGTTTTCTACGTCAAGGTGGCTTATTGGCTCATCTAAGAGTATAAATTGATAAGGCTGACATAAGGCTCTAATAAATGCAACTCTTTGTCTTTGTCCAAAAGATAAGGCTTTAATGGGTATATTAGTCTTGTCTGCAATACCTAGCCGCTCCAACATATTGGTGATATCTTTCTTGCTTTTAAACTTAGTAAGTTTATTCTTGATCTGGATATTTTCTAAGGCGGTAAGCTCTTCAAACAAACGGAGCTCTTGGAACATGATACTCAATTCCTTTTGTCGGATTGAATTCCAATCTTTACTTTTTATTTGCCTGATATTCACATCATCAAAGAAAATCATACCTTGGTAATCTCGTCTATAACCGAAAATATAGCTACAAAGAGAACTTTTTCCTGTTCCCGATGCAGCTTTTATAAGACATATCATCTCTTTATCAAAGATAATATCTTGATGCCATATATCTGATTGAATGCTGCTACCCCCTGCAAACACTTCAGGAAGAGTCTGCTTTAGATGAATCTTTTCCATAATTAT
>NZ_DYYK01000083.1:0-6612 GCF_020741705.1 Bacteroides coprosuis | reverse complement strand
GGACGTGTACGAGTTATAAAACGAAGTGAAGAACCAAAACTATTGGAAGCTAACCTATACGGTGTAGCCGTTAAACCTAAAATCTTACAATTAAGATATTGAAAGAACGTTTTGTACATTCCTTGTTTCGGGTTCACGAGATGACAATTATGGACTATTAAGCCATTATCAAAATCCTTATGATCTTTATTGTATCTCGATGAAGTAACTATATAGGTATGAGTGTTTTCCACTTCCATATTGTACACTTCTTTTTTTCCTAAGTACTCTTTACCTAAAAAGACACTACATCCCAGTTTATTGAAAGAGTTATTCCATGTATAAGAGCCTGCTTTGTTTCTATATTTAGCTACAAGTTTATACTTCATTGAAGGATGAACATACGGTGCAATTAACCTTGATAGCTCTTTTACACCCTGAGAAGATAAACGAACATAGTTGTACTCTTTTTTAGTTAATGAACTCTTTGCTTTACTGACTCTACACTTAATACCCATTTCTTTGAGCTTAGAGACAAAAAGAGATGTAAGTTTTTCAGATTCCGCAATACAACAAATTGTACCCTGATTTTGCTCTAAACCTAAAGACCCATCATCCATATAGATTATAGCGAGTGATTTTAAGGTCAGATTTTCTATTGCATATTTTTTTGAACACATACAGTCTTTCATATACAAAACTTCTGTAGTAAAACGATATGCAGGTTTATTCGCAAAACCATTATGCTCTATCCTTTGAACTTTATCTTCGCAACCAAGTAGCCCAGCCTTCCATTTAAGATATTCTCTTTGATCTTCTCCATGAATGAAACGAAAGCGGTTAGCATTGATAGTTTTTCTAGTTTTATCTATACTACCATCTCCAATTAAACTTCCAAGCAAAAAATCAATCTGATCTTGATTTGGTATTTTCAGATGTGAACTATTAGGAGATGCACTTAACACTGGTTCTCCAACCTTCAAGTCTTGAGCTGATTTCCACCCGTTGAGAGTTAAAAAAGGATGATTTGCTGTTGTTTTAATAGTTAGTGATTCATTAAACTTTAATTTGAAAACATCTTTTACACCATTGTTTTTTATGTAAGCAATTTTATTAGACACTAAACTATTATTACTTTCATCGTATGAGAGCACTCTTGGAAGTTCTTTTCCTGAATTAAACAGCTTGCACAAATACCCTATTTTCAATTTTCCTCTTTCCGTACTTATATATTGATTGTAAGGAAAACACTCATCGATTAGTATATTCTGAAAATGATTAAATAACTCTGGGTGACCTTTTACACTTCCAATAGTTGCAAAAGTGATTCGTGATATTTGCTTTGAGTTAAACGAAGCCGAATAAATCGAGCAGTCAAAAACACCATAAGAACATAGCTTTTTATAATTTTGCTCTAATATTTCTTTTGAGGGTTGAAATACAAGAGTATATCCTGTAAGCCTATTGGCTATATCTGCAATTATCAGTGATTTTCCACTACCTGTTGGCAAAACCATTATAGCGTTCTTTTTAGTGTTCGATTGAAAGAATGAAACGGCTTTATCTGAGGCTTGCTGTTGATAATCTCTTAATTTGTAAATCATATTCCTTTCTCCTTTCTGAGTTTCTCAGTACGGAGCTTGTAATATTTTATCAATTCTTTGTACTCAAAATCAGAATATTGCCTTGTCATACTCATCGCTTTGACTTCTATTAAGTTAATTCTCTTCTCCCCTATCTTTTCAAGAAGTCCACGGCGATAACCTTGAATATTCCCTTGATTAAACATATTACAAGCCACGCATTGGGCATGACAGTTATCTTCATCAAAGCGAGTAGCCATATACCTACGGCTCATATAGTGCCCACATTGAAGATCTCTCCAAAAATGAATTTTACCACATGATATACACTTAGCATAACCACTAGGCATTGCATCTCTCGCCCTAATAAAAAGGCTAAACTGTGTATCCAGCTTAGCCTTTAAATTTACTTTTCGTTTTTTACGCTTAGTAATAGTCATGTTTATCTCCTTCTTCCTCGTTTAGGTTTAATAGAAGCTAACTCTAAAGCTTTTGCTTTATCAACCACAATCTTACGCCCTATTTGAGTAATAGCTCCATCAATACGACCACTATTCTTAATACGCTGAGCCTGACTTTTTGAACAATTAAAAATATCAGCTATGCCATCAATTCCATAAACTAAATTATCCTCTGCCTCTTTCTGTTTTATAATCGTTGGTGTAACACTTTGAAGAAGCTCTGTAAATTCGCCTACTGTTAATTGCCAAATAGGTATGTTTTGATCTATTGTCTCTATTGCATTCATTGTCACTTTCTTTTAGATGTAAGTCTTATTACGCTCTATTTCTTGACTCACAAAAGTTAAAAACTGATTTTCATTTGCTGAAGGGAGATAAATACCTGCCACTGCTGAAGACCAATTCCTGAATCTTTCTATTGCAGTTGTCATCTCTCCAGTTGTTAAGTTTGATGAACTTCTTAAGGTTTTAATTTCTTTTCCTTGTTTATTGACTCTCTTTCGTTCAAAGATATCTCTATTACATTCTCTTTTGAAAAAATCTATTTTAGCCTCTTCTAAACTACAGCCATACTCAGAAGCGAAGTATCCCAAAAGAAGATGTAAATAAGAATTTTGAGCTAAAGAGCGATTAGGTAGTTTTTTCTTCAACTCCACAATCGCCCTCTTTTCAAACAGTACTTTTGCATACTCTTTAAATTGCTCTCTTTCAAAAGGATTTTGTAAGTTATATATCATATCACTTTCAAAGTAATGGAGCTTTTTACTTTTGATACTTTCACGAATTGCTGATATAAATCAGGGTTAAACTCTTTAAAAGATTTACTGTCAAATCTTTCAGAAGTAGTAGCTTTACGCCTTGTTAGGCGAATCTTTTCCGTTTCCCACTTATCTACATTAGCTTTCTCCATTTCTTTTAAAATCCCTTCAAGAAGTTCCTTACGCTTACTTTCTATTTCTTTAGCCTGTGTATCAAGGTCTATTAAAAAATTCTCAACTTCATAAATTCTAGAAGGAACTTTGGGAGCAGGAATTGGATTCTTAAAAATACGACCTTCAATTTCACACTGTAAGAGTTCTTGAATTAACTCTTTGGGTTTCTTTTCAACTTCAATAAGTTCGTATTGATTATCTCGAAGCCATATACCATAAAGGTTAGGTACTCTTAATGTTGGGTTTTGAAGCTCAAAAAGATAAGCATAGAAAGAGAGCTGCCAACTGACATAATCTTTATCAAAGACTGCTGTGGTCTTTATATCAGCAAGTGAATAATCACTTAGCACAACATCAATAGCACTAGCTACATACTTCTCATCACTTACGATATATTCATTTGCTATAGACTCCAAACCATTTTGCTGTTTAAGCTTAATATAGTTTTGAGCTTCGATACTATCAGGAATAATCCCTAACGTATCAACAAGCTCACAGCATTCATGAATATAAGTGCCTCGACTTGCTGCCTGATTTAAAATAAAATCAGGGACATTGTCATATTTATCACTGAATAAGTGTTTTGACAAAATCCCTGTTATCCCTTGAAGAAACTTATTACCTAATTTATAGGTGTGTTTCTCTTTGTTAAATATTACTCTAGACTGTTTTAGCATCTATCTCATTTGATTTAAAGATTCCTAATTGTTGCCTTCTTTCTGTAAGAGCTGAAATAAATTGTTTGGAAGACTGTAAACCAGACCAACGATTAAAGATACTGGCAAGATCATCCCCTGATTTAGCCTCTTTAATCTCTTGAAAAGCTAAATCAAAAGCATCATCTATTGGATCTTTTTTCAAAGGAATATCCTTTTTAGGTTTGTTTGTCATAGAGTACCTTATGTTTCCATCTTTATCAACAATTACTAAATCAACTATTTCTCGTCTAGAGTTGTACTTAATAGATTTAACTTTTAAGTCTATTCTAGGCTTTCCATTATTGTACTCATTACCCTTCCAAGCAATCCAAATAAATGGAGCAGTATAAAGCTCTCTACCAATTCCAATATTAAAGCAAGCACGTTTAAACGCATCACTAGCTCTACCTTTTTCTTTTTCTGTGTAGGACTCTGTACCCACGTCTTGTTTAGATATCCATTCTTTCGTTTCAGGATTCTGAACTCGCACTGTACAGAATAACTGTCCATCAATAAGCTCATTTTGCCTTTGCCATCCATAAATGCCAAAGACACTATCTAAGATTCTCATGTCACAACGAGCATCTTTATACAGCAGGATAGAACCACCAGTCGCTTTTACAGTACTGATTCTGCATTCAATATCTTCTGCTGTTAACAAAGGAATTTCTACATTCTTTCCCATAACTGTGTGTATTAATTGTTTCTTCTGACTAATAATTCTGTCTCCACTCTCATTCTTCTTACTCTTCGGTATTGAGTAGTATGATCTGCCATACCTACAAAAAAGACACAAAGCAAAAAGACAGACAATGTTTTTCTAGCTCTTTCTGATAAATCAATTATTGATTTACCTGTTAATCTTTCAGCATACTTAATAGTGAGTTCTCTACCATTACGTACATTCAATAATTCAAAAGCTGTATTGATCTGATTATTGATTGTATAAAAAGACCTACATTTTATTTCTGCTATCTCTTTCTTTTCGTACCCTTGTGCAAAAAGTTGAGCTGTCTTATCACACTCAGGTGTTAACTCTTTAAAAACTCTCATAATTGTGTGTGATTTAGGTTCAGAGCTTACAAGTTCCGAACAACATAAAAATGATTCTTTGGAGCACTTTCCTTTTTTATCGAATAGAGGACTTCATCTTTGGTGATAAGTCTTTCAATACGTGCTTTCTTATTCATCTCTTGTAATATGCGTGCTACCTTCATATAAAGAGATAGAGGAAAAGTAACCATATCCCCTTTTGCCTTTAACTTCTCTCGCATAAGAAGTCTTTCTTTACTAATTTTTGCCATATAAAAAGTTAATTTAAAATAGTTAGGTAGGCAGGATTCGAACCTGCATGAACAGAGCACCTTCTCTGTATTGCTTTTAACTCACCAGCCCAAACCCCTTCGCTGCCCTGTTTCCTTGTATAAAAGCTCAATTACGGTGTAATATTCAGACTTCCACCTTGTACTTCGGCTTCATTCTTGTGTATACCTACCATTCCACCACTACCTATTTAAAAAGTGTGCTATTCTCACGAACCACACACTTCAACGCACAAAAAATTTAGTCCACTAACATCGCAACACTTTTTACAGCGTTTTTAAATCGTTCATATTTATTTTTAATATCTACATAGTTTTTATACCATTCATCTTCGCTAGCTTTTGCTGTTGCTAACTTTGTTTCTAAGTCTTTTACTTTATCTAATAAAGCATCTTGACTTTCTTTCTTTACTTCTTTTTGTTCTAATACATTGGTTGCCATAATCGTATATTTTTAATTATAAGCGTATTTACCGCCTATGGTTTCATAATCTTTTTGATAATCCCATTCTTGAGCCGCTATTTTAGCATCTTGGTTAATTCTCTTTATTGACTTATCAATTTCTAGGGCAATAAAATCAGAGATATTTTCATAAACCTGAGTACCTTTATTTGCCTCTCTTACTAATAATAAATTTGACAATTCAATCTGATCATAGCCATCATAGCTAAAGGTTTCAATATCTACATACAACATGGTATTTTCATCAAACTCAACTTCAATATCACTAGTGCTAAATTCAATAAGCTCAATAGCTTCTTTTATTATACCTTGTATGTGATTCTTTGTTATGGTTATATTATTTCTTGTTGCCATGATATACCTCCATAAATTCTTTATAGGTTATACGAACGCCCAACAAAGCGAGCAAAAACATGATAAAAGTTAGTACTATGGTTACTTCTTGCATAGGACTTGGTGTGACTAGCGAAGAACAAAACATAGTAAGAGTACCTAACGAAAAGAATATCGCTAGGATAAAACTGATAAATTCCATCGCATGAATATTTTAAGATTAGAGAAGCTAGCAGCCTATTCGATAGGCAACCTCACGTTGTTTTGCTAGCTTGAAATATATTCGCCCTATATATCTATTTAAATAAGGCACTCGGCTTAGCTGGAAACCAAAATGAATCCCAATCTAAATACACACACCTTACATCTGAAGGATTAGAGCAAACACCGTCTTTATCAAACCCTAAAACCTTAAAGCCATAGAATTTAATACCATATTCATTTTCAAAATTGACTATTTCACCAACTTTTAAGTCTACACCTTTTAGAGACTTAAGGATTACTTGATGATGTTTTACAGCCCAGTCTAAAAACTTTCTTTTATTGTCCATTATTGTGTTTTTTAGTTAGTAACCAGTAGTCAATTCGATTGACAGCATCACGCTCTTATACTGGTTTATATAATAAGAATAGCGTACAGACCCCTACCCTGTATGCTTACTGCTAAAGAGGTTTCTTTGCGGACTATCTTTTTATTCTTTTAATACCCCCGTTATTGTCACCGCATCCCTGCTCTAATAACTATTGTATTATATATTGGTATGTAACTATGTCAAAGAGCGAAAAGTGTATCCCTGAAGCGTTTCGCTCGCTTTTATAGACTCATAGCCCAGGGACAGTG
>NZ_DYYK01000082.1:0-26806 GCF_020741705.1 Bacteroides coprosuis | reverse complement strand
ATATTTTATGTTTGTAATAAAAAAAGATTGATATTCTTATTGTAAATCGAAAAACGCATTTAAAACCATTATCTATGCACTTTTTAATAAAAGAGAGTGAGGTCTTATCCTTTTTTCTAAGTCTGAAGAGTATTTATAATTGGGTCAATAAAGATAGGATTAACAAACTATGCTCATCATGTTGCAAAGATATTGCTATAAAGAAGATTTTTGAAAAAGTATCGTCGAGATTAGTCAGAAAACAAAGAGATGCTTTGTATGCAGTAGATGTTTTTCCTATTTTGTGAAGGATAAAATATGTATTGTAAATCATAGGTATTAGTTATTAAGGAGAGAAGAGTGGCTAGTGATAGTCGCTCTTTTACATTTTAAAAGGTTTGAGACGAACGATATGATACGATTATATTACAAGAATGTGTTTATTGAGTTAAATTGAGGTCAGAACAATCAAAAACTGAGTAGATGTAGCAGGAGAATAAAGATATTTATTTAGCTTTGAAAGTAAGAAGAAAGAATTTTTCAAAGGTGTTAGTTTAGTATTATAAGTTAAAGGATGAAGAAGGGTGGCTTGAGATAAGCTGCTCTTTTTTTAATTTATAATGAGGCACTATTTAAATACTCATTAATTACAATAATTAACTAAGTATAAATAATAGGCTAACTACTTTAAGAGATAGAGCTAACAATTCAACTTTTATTAATCTCTAATCTCCTAATAAACTAGTTATTATTGCGTATTAAGAAAGTATCAGTTTATAAGTATAATATGTTAAAAGAAGAAAGGGCAAAAATAGTCCTTCTAATTTTATTAATAATGAGTTTGGTCAATTAAAAATTTAAACTACCTTTGCAACGCAATCGCAAATAAAGCGATGCGCTCATAGCTCAGTTGGTAGAGCAATTGACTCTTAATCAATGGGTCCAGGGTTCGAATCCCTGTGGGCGTACCACTAGCAAAAGCAGTTACAGTAAATGTAGCTGCTTTTTTTATGTCTTATAGTTTAGCTTATGCCCGATATAATAAAAGGTTTGAATAACTTTTTATTATTCAAACCTTTTATATTGTATCTTATGCTATTCTGATAAAGTACCGTTTTTACTTCATGGTGGTCTCTAAAATATGGATTACTTTATCAACATCTGTATGAGGATTTATAAACGCCAATCGCAATATGGTGCGTCCATTGAGTTTACTAGGCAAACAAAGAAGTTCTCCTGCTTTTGCTAGTTTATTTGACCATTCATCGTATTGCTCTGGAGTCCAACCTTTTCTGGCAAATACTACAACGCTAAGTTCTGGATCTAGAAGAAGTTCTAGGTGAGAAGATTTACGGATGTATTCTGCACATTTGCGAGAGTTTTCTATGCTCTTTTCTATGGCTTGTTCGTACTTCTTAGTTCCGTGGATCGCCAAAGAGTACCACAGTGGCAAACCTCGTGTTCTGCGTGATAGGTGTATTGCCAAATCGGAAGGATTGACCTCTTCATTGCCAAATGCATCTAGATACTCAGCATGCTGAGAGAACGTATGTATAGCGTGCTTCTGATCTCTATATAGCACTGCACAACAATCGTAAGGTGCAAACAACCACTTATGTGGATCTACTATAAAAGAATCTGCCTTCTCTATACCTTTAAAGAAATGTCTCACAGAGGGTGCTGCTAAAGCAGCTCCACCATAAGCACCATCAATATGCACCCAGATATCATATTTATGAGCAACAGTAACAATAGAGTCTATATCATCTACAATCCCAGTATTTGTAGTACCTGAAGTTGCTACTACTGCAAAGATAGTGGGGTTTTCAACCAAAGCCTTTTCAAGCATTTCACCTGTTAGATGTCCACCTGCATCTACAGGAATGGTTACAATATCCACATCTAAAACTGTAGCTATTGTACGTACTGAAGAGTGTGCTGTACTAGCACAAGCTAATTTATACCCTGTGATAGGTCGTCCATTCTGGAAACGTCCCATCTGTCTCCACTTTTCTTTTATTGTATGTTTTGCAGCCGATAGAGCTGACAAATTGCCTAGCGTACCTCCCGAAACAAAAGTACCTCCTGCCTCTTCAGTCCATCCGAGTAAAGATTTAATCCAACCTAAAACCTGATTTTCTGCAAAAACAGCACCAGCTCCCATTTCCCACATTCCTCCGTGAACATTTGCTGCTGAAACAACTGCATCAAATGCCACTGCAGCCCTTGTAGGTGCACCAGGAATAAAGGCTAAAGCCATAGGGTCGTCTGCAGATCGGGTAGCAGGATTTAGTACTTCTGAATAGAGACGCATCGCTTCTTTTGCTCCAAGTCCATCAGAAGTTATAGATACGCCTACCTCTTTTTTAAGCTCTTCAGAGCTTTTAAAGGATGTTTTCGGATCACTTCCACTCACTGTGTGGGCAATAGCCCAATCTAAAGCAAGATTGACAGCTTCTGTCTCATCTCCCCAAAATTCACTTTTTAGCATAATAAATCTTTATTATAATCAATATATTTTTTGCTTAATACTCAAAGTTAATCGTTTTTATACTTAGTTTCTTGTAAAAAGAAGCATAAAAAACAAAAGTTCTCTCTTTTTATTTGAGCAAAGTTGTAACGGCTCTTTGCTGTAAGTTATCATATATTTACATCTTTATCAAAATTGCGGATACAAATAAATACTTACAATGATAAAGAGGGTAAAGTCTATCCATTTGTTTGATAAATTTGTTCCTAAATTAGTGAAATAAAGAAAGCCAATCTTTTAAATAATTGATCTATATTTTACTGTAATAGTCCTTTCTCTTTACTTTTTGATTAAATAACTTTTGGGCTTAGAGAAAAGATATTAAGGAGTAATTCTTGATAAGACTGTATTTGTTGATGCCTCGGTGTTCTCTTTGTGGTTCAACTCGGGTATAGGCACAAAAAATTAAAGGTAGGGTAGCAGACAAATTAAATCAGTCTGTAAGATAGGCTAATGTAGTGTTACAAAAATCTGATACTACCTTTTAATTGGAACAACGACAGATCATGTTTGGTTGGTCGGCCTCCTTTTAGGGGTTGCTTTTTCCCTAGGGTAGCGTATTGTTTTGACACCGACAAGACAATGACATGTCGGTGTCATCGTATCATCATGTCGGTGTCAAAGTAAATCTACTCTTTCTCAAAACAGTATTGAATGAGTAGATAAGACTCTGTTTCTGTTGTTATTAGCTGAATATCTTATAATAAAGAGTTTTTTTGAAAAATGGAGGGATAAAACAAGAAAAGGAGAACCTGCTCATTCGTTTTGCAAGTTCTCCTTTTAGGGAAATATATAGATTGAAAACTATTTCTTTTTTACCTTTCTACGAAGGTATTGAATGCTTAACCATACTCCTGTACCCGAAACCAATGTTCCGCCTAGCATAGTAATCCACATAACTAAGTTCCACAAGATAGGACGATCTACCAAAAACTTAATATTGAAAGAATGCAAACCACCATACAACCATTTCTGAATACGGCTATTGGTGTTGAACGTTCTGATGTTTCCATTCTCTGGATTAATATAATAAGTAGTACAATCTGCATCGGCTACCTCAACTTTGTAAACGGGTAAAGGCAATTTGTGATGAGCGTGAACGTAATAATTATCGTATTTATCAAGGAGCTGAATAGAGTAGGGCGATGAAAGTATCTTATCCAATTGTTGACGAACCCTATGCTCATCGGCAACGAAGGGTTGAACTTCGGGTGTAGAAGCATCAAACAGTTGAATATTACCATCAATAGCTACTTTATACACGGGAATATTTCCAAATCTGCTCCACTGTATGCTTTTTATTTGTTCTGGAAAACGAGTAATTAACTCTGTATAGTCTCCTTTATAAGAATCGAATGGGAGTGGTTTATTATTTTGCAGTTGCACTGTAATCTCCTTGCTCTGTACGGGAACAAGCCATTGAGGTACGTAGTACAAAGACATCATTCCACTAAAGACAAACGTAAACACAAAGAAGCCAAAGATGAATCCTAAGATGTGATGCCACTTATATGCTATCTTTTTATAAGGAGAAGCCCATTTTCGTTTGCGTCGGTAGGTTTTGATGTACATATCTACACCCCATATTCCACCGACAAGACACATAATTGCTCCGATACCCGATAAAGCAATTACTACATCTTTCCACAATTGTAGATCTTGTCGAAGACTCGTAAAATATACCCAGTGTGGGATAGCGCCTAGCCATGACCAGATTCGGCTCGACTGGCTTGTAAACTGTAGTGCTTCTCCTGTATGAGATGATACATAGAGCTGATGTTTTTCTGGGTCATCAAAATAAAATTTATAAAGAGGAAAATGGTCTCTTCGCGAAGAAAAGGGATTCCACTGATCTAAATGATACATCGTATCCACTTTAGCAATAGAACCCATACTCCACCGTTTTGCATAGCTCCATATATCTACACTCTCCACCTCTCTACCATTTACAGATAAAGTATAAGTAGTGTCTTTAGAAGATAGATATAGAGTAGGATTGTGAGTGATAGATTTAAGCTCAATGGCACGCCAGTCGTTCGTTGGAATATCTAGTGAATCTAAAGGTATAAGATTACTAGAAAGAGGATCTAATTTGTCCCATCGATCTGCTGCACCCACTTGTGGAAAGCTGTGATAGATCATCACGAAACCCGACAAGAACCAAATCAAAAACAGAATACTGAGAATAGTTCCCAGTACTCTGTGTAATGAATATAATAATCTTTTAAACATGAATATATCTTATTATAAAGTATAAGAAACAGTAGCCATAATATTGCGAGGATCACTTGGCACAAGTTGTCTTCCCAAAGATTGAGTGTGGTAGCTTTTGTTAAATACATTTCGCACGTTTAAAGCTAATCCAATTCCATTATCTAGTCGGTAGCCCAAACCTAAATCTGTTAACCAGTAGCGATCAAATTCCACCGTACGAACTAAGTCGTGAGCTACTTTATCCATATAAGAAACAGTGATGTTTACCCCTAAATTGCGTAGCATACCTTTCTGAACTGTGTAATCTCCAGCTAAAACAAAAGTATTACGAGGTGCATTAGGCAGTAGAGAACCTTTTTCGGTATCGTTTAATGGCAATAAAGCTGTCTTTTTCATTTTACGAATCTTTGCATCGGTAAAGGCATAGCCCGCATTGAAGAAAAGTCCAGGTAGAGGGTTTGATTTTAATTCTAACTCAAGACCTTGAGAGGCTGTGCTACCTACAATACCTACAACTGTTTTTAAAATATTGTCATCTTCTGGATCTTCAAATCTTCTTGCCAAGGTTTTCTTTTCATTGTTCTTACGAATGTAGAATAAGCTTGCCGAAGCCTCAAGGTATTGATTCCATTTAAAGCGTCCACCTACCTCTGCTTGAAAGCCCGATTGAGGTTTGAAAGTCTTTGAGCCTGTTGGGTAGAATCGTTCACCATCTTCATTGATATAGATAGTGGCATCTGTATTAGGGAAATCTCTGTAAGGTAGGTATAGATTGGCATAAGAAGCATAGAAAGAAAGCTTTTCTGTGGGTAAATAGACTAGTCCCGCACGATAAGTAAATGCTGTAGTGTGCATCTTATCATAAGATTGGCGATTGGTATAGCCCATCTTTTCGGAATCTTTCACATCGGCACTTGCATATTTGTATGCAAAATAATCAAATCGTCCAGCCACCATCATTTTCAATTTATCTGAAAACTCAAATAGGTTTTGGATATACAAACCGTGAGTATAGCTTTCTGCTACACCCGCAAAACCAAAGTGAGGCTTCATATAGCCCATACTTTGGGGATTATTTACCGGAATTTTAGAAAACAATCCAGGACCTTCAATAAAATCAGTCAAAGGTTTACCTCCTCCATAACCACGATAATTTTCACGGAAGAAAGCCACAAAATTATATCCTGCAAGGTAGTTGTATTTCATTCCGTTATTTAGCTGGATACTTCCAGAAGCTTCTAGTTGCTCATTGTATGAATGCACATCATAGGCAAAACGTAAAGGATAAGTGATTTGCACTGTATCTAAACAAATATACTTTTTTGTCCCTTTATTATCTTTAAGGTAATAATGCTTGTAAATAGGATTATCGCTTTCTAAATAGGGGATAGACTCGGTGCTGAAATAGTCGATGATATCGTGATTGTATGAAAAACGATTATCAAGCTTAAAGGCATCTGAGTGTGTATAAGTATAGGTTAGTTGGAGGTTCTCTGCCTTGTTCTTGAGGAAATCAGATTCATTATTGTATCTCCATTTTGGGTTTAATCCAGGAAGAGATTCATCCTTATTTAAGTAGATTTCATTATCATTTGCATCATAGATATCGCTTTTCATAGTGGCGGGCAAACCTATTTCAGTTCCGTATTTATCTCTGTTAAAACCACCTCTCAACTCTAAAAAGTGATGTTCATTGATTTTCCCTCCTAGAGCTAAATATCCAGAGAATCTCTTGTTGTTGGTTTGTCTATAACCTTCATTATCACTGTAATTTAGCGTAGCTCGGTAATTCATATTTCCATAAACTTTGCCACCCAAGTCGATAGAGGATTGCTTATTATTCCATGTTCCATAACTCATTCTAGCCTTAACTAAGGGTTGGGCTACAGGCGACTTTCGTACTACATTGAGTACACCACCAACTACCGAGTGTCCATACAACACAGATGCTGGTCCTTTAATTAATTCTACAGTCTCACAAGAACTTAAATCGGGTAGTGGAGCTGAATTATTAATTGACGTACGTTCATCACGTACCCCATCTATCATAATAGGGGTGTGATCGAATCCACGAACAGAAAACTGTGTAAAACCTCCGTAAGTAGTACGCAGTCGGGTAGAGGGAAGAAACTTTACAGCCTCATTCAAATCTACTATATTTCTGTTTTCGAGAAGCTCTCCCGAGATAGAATTGACTGTAATGGGCATAAACTGTAGCGGTACAGGTAGTTTGTTGATTTTGGGTACAACGTATTTATCAGCACATACTTCTATCTCATGCATTTTGAAGATAGAATCGGTTAAGCTCTTTTGTTGAGCATAAGTCGCACCTGAGCAAGTCGCAAGAAGGCACAACGCAGCCTTGCGACAAGTGTCCATCGACACTCTAAACATTTTGTGTTTCATAAGTGATATTATAATAGTGTTTTACAAAATTCCTTTCCCCGGGAATTTTTAAAATAATGCATGTTGAATGCTGATGGCAGGTTTCCTGACTTGTTCACTTTGTAAGCCTTCCCATTACTCTAATGGTAACAGTGGCAATGAAGATTACAAAGATTCTTACGAACTTACAGTAGCGGGTACTGTTCCAGATTTTCACTGGATTCTCTTTTACTTCTCTAGTAGAATAGCTAGAAAAGCACCATCATGGTGGCAAATATAGAAACTTTTCTTTATAAGTAATTCTGTTTGTCAGTATTTTTAGTGCCTATATGATTGGACTTGTTTTTACAAAGTTTTCTACTAGTGCCTATAAATAGAGACTTTAAGTAAATGAAAAGAATTAAAGTTTTGTCTTGCGTGTTGAAATATTGCGTTTGTTTGAACTTTATGTAAAAGAAAAAAGCCACCAATTAGGTAGCCTTTATTCTTATTTAAAATGAAAAGAATGAGTTAATGCCTGTGCTCACTAGCTAGTTTTTCTAGATCTAGCTCGGCACTATAGCGTATAAGTCCCCATTTTTTATATTCTTCTTCTACATCATTCATATATTTTTCGATGCGAGTGATGCAGTGACCTATTGTTTTGCCATCTGCATTATAGAAAAATTGTCCATGTACCGTATCACCACTGATTATAAGGGTGGCTTTTCTTATTTTACAATTTGGAATAGGCTGTTCACGCTTAGGAAGCAGATATTTAGCATACTCTTGCTGAGCAGCTTTATGATATTTCTTTATAATAGAATCGGACTTTTGCATTGTCAATTGTAAATCATCGCTCCAATGATTATTAGTAACATCATCTACAATAAGCTGTTTGTGCCTTAATTGGAATTTCATATTTGTATCTCTCATATAATAACGAGAACCCAGCAAGCTGCTAAGTGGTGAATAGGAACTATCAGGCTCCTCAACATGAACAATCTCGTAATGGGTGCCACCTAAATTGAAATTAAGATAATCTCTCAACTCTTGATTTGGATCTCTAGTTTGAGAACATGAAAGGCACAGAAATAGACTAAAAAGTAAATAAAAATGTTTCATTTGTTTCTCCTCAGTTACTATGTTTGACATGAGGTCTTGTTTAGTAAACATACAGATCATCTAAAAAGATTATTCTTCTAGTCTTTTTTTATATATAAATGTTCTATTTGTTGATTTTATTCACATTCTTAAAGCTATCCGACCCCTGATTTATAGACCATTTAATAGAGCTTTTACAAACTATCAAATGCTTTATCTCTTATTTGTAAACATTTATCTACCCCTAAAATTGGCTTAAATGATTGGTTATAAGTATATTTAGTTCGGTGTATTATTCTCTTCTGGAATAAATGATAGAAGAAGTTGGATTAAGATGTAATGTAACGGCTTGAACACACTGCTTATTCATCCTAAATTCAACTATTGGTAATGCCGCATATTGAAATATAAGTAATGTATATAACCTTAAACTAACCTGCTATGAATATACTTTTCGGAGATGTACCCATAAGCAAAATGGGGCCAGCTTTATTTAAAACGACGAAGCTTACGATTACCTGTTTTATATTGTATTTGGTTTCAGGGCTGTTCTATTCTGTTATGCCCGAAATTTACTTTCTGATGCAACTTGCTATTATTACAGTTCTATTCTCTATCTTTTGCGTCAAAATATTTAAACATAAAGAATTAGACGTATCCATAGTACTTGTGCTAGCCCTTATGCTTTTCACTTTTGGCTTGGACGTAAACTATTACTTTAAACCAGCCTTTTTATAAAACAGAAGACAGAGTAAAGCCAAGAGGATGTGCCTTTTGGCACATCCTCTTGGCTTTTGGGGAAAATTAGGGATGAGTGTTGTCTAAATATGGAAGAGTAGAGTGGAGGCAAATTGAGTAAATCATCCAATTAGAAACGGAGAAGTGGTTCGTATAGCCTCAGAAATAGGATCAAGCAGTTATATGTTTTCAATAATACAAAGTAATGATTTTCCATACTTAACCATGTATTATTATTCCTATTTAATTATTATAAATATGCATTTGTGAGTTATAATATAAGCCCACCTAGATATACTAAATGGGCCCTATAATCAATATGTTACTATACAATTTTAAAACACGGAACCATATAAATAGCCAGCAAGAGTAGAGAGTATGATTACAAGAACTAGGTAAACTAGAGTCTTCTCTGTACCCAACACTTTGCGAATGACAAGAAGATTGGGTAAAGAAAGTGATGGACCAGCTAAAAGGAGTGCCATTGCCGGACCTTTTCCCATGCCTGAAGCTATTAAACCTTGAATTATAGGAACTTCTGTGAGTGTTGCAAAATACATAAAAGTTCCAACAAAACTAGCCAAGAAATTGGAAAGTAAAGAGTTGCCGCCTACAGCCCATTCAATCCAAGCATTGGGTATTACTCCATTGAGTGCTACATTGTCGTGATAAGAACCCAATAAGAATCCAGCCACTAAAACTCCTAAAGCAAGAAGAGGCATGATCTGTTTTGCAAACCCCCATGATGCGATAGTCCACTCTCCATTTTCTGTATTTTTCTTATCATTAAGTGTCATTACAGCTAAAGCTGCTATGGCCACTGACATTGGGATCAGTGGAGCTAACTTAGAGTTACTAACATAATGTTGAGCAAGTAGAGCCGAAACTATAGTAGCCAACACTGAAGTAGCAACCCATGTCCATTTTATCTTCAGAATTTTCACGAGTGAAACGGAAAGTATCCCTCCCAAAACCCCTGTGATAATCCATTTGTTGCTAAAAATCCATGACCATATACCCGTATCAGATTTCATTGGTGCTCCCCAGTTTACAAATACCAATATAAGCACTAGCGTAAAGAATACTGTAGCTATTTGTTTGAGAGATCTTTGCTCCGGATCGCCAGTTAAAACCATCTGTTCTTCCTTTTTTATCCTTTCTTCCTTGCGATAGATAAAAGACATTGCCATTCCTATAATAACAGAGAAGGAAATGGCAAATCCCATTCTAGCCATACCCATTTCAAAACCCAATATTCGGGCTGTAAGGATGATGGATAAGATGCTAATGGCAGGACCAGAGTAAAGGAATGCTATTGCAGGTCCCAAACCGGCACCCCTTTTGTGAATACTCGAAAAGAGTGGTAAAATAGTGCAAGAGCATACTGCTAATATCGTTCCTGATACAGCAGCTATCGAGTAGGATACCCACTTCTTTGCATTTGCTCCAAAGTATTTAACGACAGAACCTTGACTGATAAATACTGCAATAACTCCTGCTATAAAAAAGGCTGGTAGCAGACATAATATAACGTGCTCTTGGGCATACCATTTTGCCAAATCTAAGGTCGCCCATAGAGCAGTTTGAAATGTTTCACTCTGCAAAGGGAGGAAGAAGAATCCAAGAAATACGAAAAGTATAGCACCTAGTATTTTAAATTCTTTCTGTTTATCCATTATCCTATTTTTAAAATTTCTTTTACTTGATTTTCAGTAGGTATAACCCCTTTAAGTACAACCTTTCCATCAACTACAACAGCTGGAAGTGAAAGAACATTGTATTGCAAAATTTGAGCCATATCTTCAAGTTTAGAAAGATGGACTTCTACGTTGTTTTCTTGAGCAACTTTTTGAATTAAGTTGAATAGGTTTTTGCACTTGGTGCAACCTGTTCCGAGAACAATAATTTCCATAAAGTAAAATTTTATAAGATTTCTGATTGTATTTGTAGATAGAGTTGATAAAACTGTTCTTTAATTTCATCGCGTACTCTAATAAACTCACTATATATAAACTCATCTGAACCTATGGCCTCGGAGGGGTCATCAAAACCAATATGCAATCGGTTTGCTACATTTCCCAAAAAGGAGGGACAAGATTCATTAGCGCCACCACAAACGGTAATAACATAATCCCAATTTGAGTGTAGATATTCAGATACATTTCTAGACTGATGATGAGAAATATCTACGCCTGCTTTATGCATGACTTCAACTGCCATCGGATTTATTTTACCTGAAGCTTTAATTCCAGCCGAATAGACATTTAGCTTTTTATCAAAAGATTGCATAAAGCCATGAGCCATTTGGCTTCTACAGCTATTGCCTGTACAAAGGATAAGTATATTCATAATATGTATAGGATGTTATTAGTATGTTCGCAAATATACGAACTATAGGTATAAAAAATTTTAGCAGTTGTTTTTGGTGTGAATGTCCTTAAAGAAAGTAGCAAACAATGTTTTAGCTATTTTCCAGTTTTCTTGGTTAATGCAATAACGTACAGCAGGTAATTCTAATTCTCCCTGTATAAGTCCAGCATCTTTTAATTCTTTCAGGTGCTGAGAAAGTGTACTTTTAGCCACCGGTATAACTTCCGACATATCACCGTGATAGCAGCATTCCTGCTGTGCCAACATTTGTAAAATAGCAATGCGAATAGGATGGGATAGAGCCTTTGCTATTCTAGCTATTTGTTCTTGTTCTTCAGTATACTTTTTTTGATTAGACATCTACTTAGTTTTAATTGTTATTCGCAAACATACGAACAATGAAAAAGATTTGCAAGAATATTTAAAAATATTTTAACTAAGTATGGTCAGTTATTAGAATATATTTTTTACATTTGAATTGATAGGTTGTGAAACCTCTACTTTACTAATACTATGAACACTATTTAAACACACAGGAGAGACAAGAAGTCTCCTCAGTTTCCATTCCTAAAAACAATGTTATTCTCAACATAGTCTTAGTAAAAATATTTGAATACCTATAGAACACAATATAGGTAATATGTAGCATAATGCTAAGTTTATGAGTACTCTTAGCATGTAAAAAGTTAGTAGGGGAGAGTTTGTTTTATGTAACCTCCCCATACTAACTCAGCTAACTCTTTCTTTTATTCTATCATTCTTTTACACTTTCCTTGTAACTACCTTGTAATTTTCATGTCTATTAACTTATCTTTTGAACCTCTTCTTGGCCATGTTATAAAAATTAATTCGATTCTAAATAGAGAATTATTTGGTAAATACAAAGGTTACTTGTACTTTTAGATATATAAGCTAAGAAGTATTTTTAGAAGGTTTACTTCAAAAGCTAAGTCCAGATACTGCTAGGCTTACGGTTAGTCATAATAACATAAAGTAGATCCTAGGGCTAGAAAGTCTGGAATTTTTTCATTATTATAGGATTGGAGGTCGTACTTGTGAAAGTGTGACCTCTTTTTTTGTACCTATTCATAAGTAATCTCCTTTATAATAATACCTTTTGGAGATGTTTTATCCATTAATATGAGAGAATAGCTTATTCTCAAAGACCTTTGCTATTCATCGTTTTACAACATTACGGCATGATATAATGTTATATAATATGTATTCCCCAAGTGGAATATATAACCAAAGAGAGAGCTATGGATAAAAAAACGATCTTAACAGAACTAAGAGCCCAAATAGGAAATCAGAATATTAACTTTCCTCGCGATATCCAATTCAATATCGAAGGGAATAATTTACATGTGCAGATTATACTTGCTCCCACAGCCAATGTTAGAGGAGGTAGTGATGCACACAATCCCGTACTCCAGAATCTTCAAAACAATTCAGCTGCTTTTGAAAGTTGGATTATCTGTATCAAAGCATCCTTCAAGGAACTCGAAGATGTTTACTTAGATTGGAGAAGCCCTGATAATCCCGACTCGCATGATTACCGTCGTTTTTTGTTCAGAATTATGATGTTTAAATTGATGTACACTTGGTTCAAGATTCCTAAATCTAAGAACTGGGAAGTACAGCAGGTTGAAAAGACTTTGGCTGGAGGCGACATCATTTGTAATTATCCTTTAAAGCCCATTGATCGATTGGGGGAGAGGTTTAGTGCGGAGCAAAAGCTTCGCAGTGCTTCAGATTGGTCGGAGTCTTATGTGAAATGGCTTTTTGTGCAGAATGATAGTGCTTTAAACAAATACCTTAAACAAAAAGTTAAGCTCGATACAGATGTTTATTCTCAGTTACCAACTGGGGTGTTTGATGGGAAAATTCATAAGAGCAAAGCCCTATTTAGTCTCGGTGCTAGTGGCATTGACTTGTGGGGCATAGAAAAAGATACGCTCAAAATATTTGAATTAAGATATAAAAAAGTTACTATAGGTATCCTGAGTCAGCTCTTCTTTTATCTTAGTATTTGTAGGGAATTATTCTTGGCAAAAGGACGATTGCAGTACCCTAATAAGTTAATTGAAAAAGATATTCAAAATAGGGGATTCAATCACTTATACTACCAACAGCATAAAATGAAAAAGATAGAAGGTTATCTTTTAGCAGATCAGTTTCATCCTTTATTAACAAACGAAGTTATAGATCTCTTCAATGAGGGTTTGGCTCAACTTGGCAATATAAAAGTTAAGAAACTAAACTATACAGATCATTAGAGACCGATACAATTAGAAGTGTTATGCAAGGCATAAGTGGGCAACAGCATGGTCTCTACTGTTGCCCACTTATTTTATGGTGTCAGCAGATGTTCTGTGTCAATAATGTTGACAGATTCCTTATATTCGTTAACTTCTCCCTCAATTTATTTTATACCACCTATAAATTGATTTAATTTGTTGTAAATTAAATTTTTCACGATATGAATAGAATGCTGATATCTACAGCTCTTCTTTTTGGTTCAGCTTTAGGCTTTGCTCAAACAGACTCTGTTTCAATAGAGAAACTCATAGCAAAAGGAGACTCTCTAGTCATCCAACAAGAGTTCTCCCTAGCATTAACTGCCTATGAATCTGCTTTTGACAAAGGGTACAATAAGGTAGAATATTATGTGGCTGCTGCTATGTGTGCCACTATGGAAGAGAAGTATCAGGTTGCTATTCAGTATGTAGAGAAGTACTTAGATAGTAAAGAACCCAATCCTGAAGTAGTCAATTTCTTTACTGTTTCTCCACAATTTGCAAAGCTAACACAGCAAGCGGAATGGAAAAAGATAGAAACTAAACTGCTTGAAATACAAAAGAATAAGAGAATTAAGTATAACCAAGCATTGAGTAATGAATTAATGTCTATTTTATACTCAGATCAGCAAGTACGACAAGAATATAGCGAAGCCAATTCACCTACAGAAATGAAACTACTTTCTGAAAAAATGAAAAGTATTGATAAGGAGAATCATGAAAAGATTACTCACATATTGGATACTTATGGGTGGGTAGGTGCAGAAGAAGTTGGAGAAACTGCCTCGCTAGCTCTGTTCTTGGTTATGCAGCATGCCGATTTATATACTCAAATCAAATATAGACCGATGATGGAGCAGGCGGTTATGAATGGTAAGTTACGTCCAGATAACTTTGCTTTGTTGATTGATCGTATTGAAATGCGTCAGAACAGACCTCAGATATATGGAACACAGATTATACCCGATGATTCGAATGAACCAGTGGTTTATCCTATTAAATATATAGATGAGGTAGATGTTAGAAGAAACGAACTGGGGTTGGTCCCTCTATCTGTATATGTGGAACAGATGACGGGGAAACCATGGAATAAAGTAGAGTACAAGAAACAATTACCGCAATTGGAGAAGAGATATATTCTGAAGAAGTAACTCAATAGCAGTCTTAGATTGATCCTTTTTATTAAGTATTTCGTAGTTTGTTGGAGTTTTCAGAACAAAACTAGGGGTGTAAAGTGTTATAGATAAAGGGTATGCTGAAGGCATATTCTTTTTTTTAGCCTAATTATAAACCAGAAATGTCATCTTCTTTTTGAAGATTCTGCCGACATTTCAACAACAAACTTAAACTATGGAAGATATTGAAATACCTATTCTATCACGGAGTAGCGCAGAAGACTTTGAACAATTTATAAAGTTTTGGTCGAACTTGTATGATTATCCCAATATGGAAGACTATAACCTCAACATCAAATATGCACAAGGAGAGAAGTACAAGGAAGATAATATTTGGAAACTTTATAGGTGGAGAGGAAGGTATAGTAAAAGTGAATCGAAAGAACTTACCGTTAAAGACAAAATCATCGATCGTATTGATGAAATAAACAAGCTAAAGAGTCAGAAAGACATCGACTTAGATCAGTTCTTTGAGCAGTTTGACGAGATCTCTGCTGTGTGGGCTATCTTCTTACTCCACATCCTAAAGCCTTTGAAATATCCACTTTACGACCAGCATATTCATCGAGCATTCAACTATATGCACAAGATGCAGTATAAATGCATATCCAATCATCTTTCAGATAGTGCAAAGATTCGTTTTTACAAGAAATATTATCTACCCTTTATTCATGCCATGATGGATAAATACCCTACTTTATCTGTAAAGCAGATTGATAATGGGTTGTTTGCATTCGGTAGATTGCTCAATTTATACCAATATGATAGAATGTTTTAAAATCTAAATAGATAGAAGAGGTCTGCTAACTTGAATAGCAGACCTTTTTTCGTTTCAGGCAAGAAATAATAACTTCTCTTTGTAAAGGAGAAAGAACCAAAGCAATCTGTGTTTGTTCTACTATCTTTAATCTTAATTATAGAGGCAGATAGCATGAAGAATAAGAGAGTTGTATTTTGCGATTTAGATGGAACATTAATTCAAACATTAAATGGAAGTCCGTTTCCAAAGGGTATTTGGGATATGAAACTAAAGATGGAGGTATGGAAAGCCTTAAAACTTCATTTTGACCAGATTACTCAAGATGGGAGCATTGGTTTTTTATTTATTGTATCCAATCAAGGAGGAATAGAGAGAGGATTGCTCAATATGTCTGCCTTTGATGCTAAAATCAGTTATGTAAAAGAGGCTATTCAGGGGTTTGTGGGTAGAAAAGTCTTGGTTGATTATAGCTTTACTCCATCCAATAACCCTGCTGATTTCCTCAGGAAGCCCAACCCTGGTATGCTGGACAACTTAGTGAAGAAGTGGAGAGTGTACCACTCCGACATGCCCAAAGAGCATTATTTGATGATAGGGGATGCGAGTGGTAAGCCAGGGCAGTTTTCAGATTCAGACTACCTCTGTGCAAAGAATTTTGGCATTGATTATATGGATGTAGATGATTATGTTCTGGCACTAAATAGGAAGTAAGTAGCACTACTACATCTGCTTCACTTTCTTCTTGAAGAGTTTGCGAATCAACTTCTTTACTGCCCAAACCACAATAATTAATCCTACAATAGAGAAGGCTATAATGGAGCTGTGCGTACTCAACTGTTCCATTAACTTATCTTCGGGTACGATATATGCTAGGTAGTACCCCAATCCGATAAGAATACAATTCCATAGAGCCGAGCCTAAAGCAGTATAAATAAGAAAAGAAGACAGCTTCATGCGAGCCAAACCTGCAGGGATGGAGATAAACTGACGAACAGCAGGAACGAGTCTGCCCAGAAAAGTCGAAATCTTCCCCCTTTTGATAAAGTATTTTTCTACAGTAAGTAGTTTGGCTTCACTCAGACCAAGGAGCTTACCCCAACGACCATCTGCAAACTTATAGATAAGGTACCTCCCCACTTTTATAGCCAATAAATAATTGATGAGTGCACCTACTACTGCCCCAAAAGTAGTACAAAAGATGAGTAAGTAAACATTTAACTCCCCTTGTGCTGCACGGTATGCCGCAGGAGTAATAATCAGTTCGGAGGGTAGAGGGACCAAGGAGTTCTCTAAAATCATAAGCAAGGTTACTACCCAATAATTAAGATGGTTTAAGCACCACTGTATAATTGCATCCATAAGAATTTGTTATCAAAATAGTTTTGTCGTAAAAGAAAAGCGTTTTATTTGTGAGAGGAAAGTGTTACTAGCACTTTATCAATACGAGATCCATCCATATCTACCACTTCAAGGTGGAACCCATTCCATGATATGGATTCTCCACTTTGAGGAATGTGTTGTAAGTCTTTCAATATCAATCCAGCAAGTGTAAGGTAATCTGTTGCTTCATATAAATCTTCTCTTTCAAAATGTTCTAAGAAATCGTAGATGGGACATTGTCCATCAACCAGCCAACCTTCTTTTTCTTTTCTTTTTATAATCATTGGCTCTTCGTCGGCTTCCATGACATCGCCTACCAAGCCTTCAAAAATATCTTTCAAGGTAATAATCCCCTTACAACTTCCCCATTCATCAAAAACCAGAGCTCTACTGATGTTTTGTTGCTTCATTTGCTCTAAAGCTTTATATACAGTAAGACCTTCATGAAAATAAGTTATCGGGGTAATAATGTGTTCCAACTTAAGATGGGGCTGATCCATGTGTAACACAAGGTCTTTCAAGGAAACCACCCCTTTTACATGGTCTAGATCACCATTGGCAACAGGATAAAGCTCGTAGATATCCTCATTCATTACTTGCTTGGCCTGAGCAATGGTCATCTGTGAATCAAACCATACAACCTCATTTCTATGCGTCATAATAGAGTTTATTCGCATATCACCCAGAGCAAATACTCGTTCCACAATATCTTGTTCCATCGGCTGTACTTCCCCTTCATCCGTTCCTTCTTGAATAATCGATTTAATTTCTTCTTCAGTGATCTTACTTGATGATTCATTTATATTTAGAAGTTTAAAAATAAGGCTGGTGCTTTTAGAGAGTAGCCACACAAAAGGAGAGGTTATTAATGAAATAATATACATAGGACGTGCTACTCCTTTTGAAATATTTTCTGGAGCAGCCATACCAATACGTTTGGGCAGTAGTTCGCCAAAAATCAAGGTTAGATAAGTTACTATTACTACGATAACCCCTTGAGCTAGACTAGGGGCAATACTCGCTTTTATACCCCAATCTAATAACATATCAGCAAAAGTAACAGCCAAAGTCCTTCCCGAATAGATACCTGTAAGGATACCAATAAGTGTAATACCGATCTGCACCGTGGATAGAAAACGATCAGGCTGACTGGCTAGCTTCAGTGCCGATTGAGCACCTTTATTCCCTTTTTTTTATATCGGTAGTAAGACGAGATTTCCGTGCAGATATTAAGGCTATTTCTGACATTGAGAAGACTCCATTCAAAAGAATCAGTCCAAGAATAATAAGAACTTCGTTCATAGGTATGTATTGTCTTTATATAGGGCAATTACTGCTTATTTATAAAATTAAGCAATAACCCTCAGCAAAGGAATTATATTCTTATTTTTTTACCAAAGATATAGCTCAGCAATTGATCTGTATTTCTTAAAAAAGAATGAGATGTTACATTTCTATTATCAAATCAAAATAGAATCCGTCTCAATGCTAATTTAAACGAGATGTACTTACTCTACAAAAAAGATTATTTAATAATATTTTAATCTATTATTCTATTGATATACTGATGATTATAAATAAAACTGAAAATAATATCAAAAAAGAATTGAAAGTGGTGCAGTATAATACATTTATCTGCATTTACTATATAGAATTAAACAATAAAGTGCCGATGTATACTTTTAGGGTAAGAGGTCTTTCTGCTATTCTAGTAGCTATGCTCTTTCTATTTAGTAGCTGCCAACTGAATGAGAAAAAACAGCCTAATGAAGTTGTTTTAGAAGTTGCACCTTTCAAGGTTGAAGGTGATGCAGGTGCATTCAGAGGAGAGTTTTACTGGGTGAAAGAGGATGGTGGTAACTGGGGAATTTTCTATAATCGTATAGAAGGTTTTGAATTTGAAGATGGCTATGAATACGTGTTGAAAGTAAGAAAGGATACTGTCTTAAATCCGCCAGCAGATGCCTCTTCCCTAAAATATACTTTTATTCAAGAAGTGTTTAAGAAGAAAGAAGAAAATAAAAGAATTGATGATTATAAAAAATAGGGTTGATTTTTATAGGGTTTTATTAACAAAATGATGTGTTTAATCTGTCTATACATGTTTGATAAAAACTCCTTGTGAGCTCCTAAACAAATTAAGTGCTCGTTGGAGCTTAAAAGGTGTTTTTATCGACAACCCTACAAAAAGAAAACGGTAGTTGTCCTAAATAAGTTAACCGTTTTCTTTTGTTTCATAGTAAGCAAGAAACCTCCCAGCAGTGATGCTAGGAGGTTTCAATTTTTATAAGGGATCTCTATTGCATTAATCCTTAATGCGGATGTGGTCTGGTTGTTTGTTATTCCAAGTTATTAAACTAGAACATACTTTCTCCATAAACACATTGAGTTGATCCATATCTGCCTCTTTACATTCATCACCCGTAAATTGATAAACAGACTTAAAGTGTGCTATACCTCTACGTGTAGCATATAAGATAGAACCCACTTTATCATACACTACCGATAAGCCTGAGCTATATACATTGGACAAATCTTTTGAAATATCCATATTCAAATCTTTAGCACATTTCTGTTTGATAGGATCGGGGAGAGAAGTGTATAAATCTTTTATATTGTACACACAATGTTTTAATACAGTAGCAGCCAAAACGGCTTCTTGAATTGTCTTATTATACCTATTCACACTTTGCTCAATGCTGGTGAGATTATTAAGGTTGTACTGTCCACTATGATTCTTGAGTTCATCAAACAATTCATGATACATCTTCTCCTTTAAAGCCAATGGAGAAACTACTTCTATCATCTTGTAGAACTGAATATATCTTGCAAAGATATTATTGGAACGAGAAAGAGCTTCGCGATACATTCGTAATAAAGGAGAAGAAAAAGGAAGTTTTTCCAAGGTTATTTCAGTAACACCTTGGTTCATTTCAGCCCAGCTTTGAGTGTTATCATTTGGAATGGGGTGGATGTGGAAATTCTTTTTTGCGTTGTTACTGAGGTAGTAAAGAATTCGATTTACCATTTTACGTACCTCGGGGTACATATAATCAGGAATACCATAAGGATTGAATATTTCGATTGCATAATACTCTCTTTTAGTGAAGTTACCCCATTGAGTATCAATAAGGTTAACCAAAAAAGGAGCAAAAACCATTCTCATAGTATAATTGGCACTTTTAAAAACGATATCCATCGGTCCAGATACAGGATAATTGATTGGAACTTGCACGGTACTACCTGCAAAAATATAATGTCCTTCTACCTTAATATCTCCTAAATCATCAGTATAACGTAGAAAGTCGTCAATCGAGTAGCTATTTGCACCCGTATTTGGAAAGTTAATTTCTATTGTATCATTACCTATCACCCATTTTTCATCATTGCTGAGTTGGTGTTTAGGGTTGTTTGCATCATATTTATCGCCAAATGCAAATCTTCTGAGTGCTTTAATTCTCTCTTGTAGAGTAGGAATGTTTTCTTGAGTAATCCTTATTGAATCCATAAAAATATAGTTTTTCTATACTATCAAACAATGTATAAGGAAAAGTGTTGCGATTTCTGAAAAGAATAATGCGGTTTGCTCCTAAAATGCTACTAAGATAGCTATACATATACCTCTTCTAGCTCTCTTAAAAAAAGGATATCTATTTCTTCTTCCAAGGAGTAGTTCGTAAATAATCCCTCAACTCTTTATGTAAAACAGAAATGAATATTGAGAGAGAAAAATAAGAGTGTGGAATTAAAGAAGTAACAAGCGGTTGTAATAATTACTTTTCACCAAAATACCGCCACAAGAGCAGCCCTTGTTTTTGCAGCTGTGGCACATAAAATAGGTTCGAAAACAGTTAGTACACTTTACATAGGCATAAGTAGGAATAGACTGAAACTGAATAAAACAGCAACTACACTGTACAATTCTCGGTATTAATAGCATGACTTTTGTTTTTATGATTCATAGATAAGATACAAAAGATTCACTCCGCGCAAAAGATTTAGGAACAGATTGATAGAGTGCTTAACTCCAATTAATACTTATAGAAGCGAGGTGTTACAATCCAATTAAAAATAAATCTACTTTTTACCAGAATGTAAAAGATGGAATAATACAGATTAAAGCATTCCTAATTTATAATATTCGCTCTTTTTTGACACCGACATCGTAACGTCATGACACCGACATGATGATACGATGACTAAGGCAAAAGTCTGCTCTGCTTTAGTTATAGTGTCAGGATATCTTGAGTAAAATGGGAGAAAAGTATTTTCTAAAGTACTAGAACTGTATATTTAAACATAAAGTAGGACTTATTATGAAAAATTTGAAAATAAATATTAACTTGTAACTAATTATATCTATCCTAGATACTTTAGAAACTAACTTGACCTAATATTCTATCTTTTATGGATACCATACCCAATAAATTAGATGTTGATTTAAAATACTTACCTATAATCAACTTCGCAATGCAACAAAATAGCGTTTCAGTACTCCGTGATCTTTTTGTTGAAAATCTTACAGATACAACCCTTTCAAATATAAAAATTCAATTTGAGCTTAATCCGACTTTTGGATCATTGTCTTCAATTCCCATTCAAGTCATCCATCCTAGAGATAAGATAAGAATACAACTGCCTGAATTGAAGCTTTCTCCAGCCTATTTAGCTGAGTTGACAGAGCACTTTTTAGGAGATATAAATCTTAAAGTTTATTCTGATGAAGATGTGCTATTTGAGGATAATTACCCAATTGATATACTTACATACGATCAATGGGGTGGTTTAACGGTACTTCCTCAAATGCTTTCTTCTTTTGTTACACCCAATCATCCTGCTTTACAACCTATTATAAAAAGAGCTTCAGAAATATTAGAACTTTGGACAGGAAATCCTTCGCTTGATGAATATCAAAGTAGAAATTCTGATAGAGTAAGGAAGCAGATGGCAGCAATATATATAGCTATCACAGAACAACAAATAGTGTATAGCTCTATTCCTGCAAGCTTTGAAGAGTACGGACAACGAATACGATTGGTTGATGCTGTTTTGTCTCAAAGAATGGGGACTTGTTTAGATATGTCACTTTTATATGCTTCATGTCTTGAAGCTATCGGTATTCATTCCCTTTTAATAATTATTCAAGGTCATGCTTTTGCTGGAGGATGGTTAGTGCCAGAAACTTTTCCTGATAGTGTAGTAGATGATGTTTCTTTGCTGAGTAAAAGAATTGCAGACGGCATTAATGATATTACACTAGTTGAAACGACTTGTATGAATAAATCAAATAATATAGATTTTGATACAGCAGTTTCATACGCAAATAATAAGTTGTTAAATAATCAGTTTATATTGGCTATCGATGTGAAAAGAGCTCGTTTTTCTGGATTAAAACCAATATCCCAACGTGTACAACATGGTGAAGGTTGGCAGATAAAAGAAGAAGCTCTTCAGAAATCTACTGGTAATATAACGCCCAAAAGCATAAATCCTTATGATTTATCGGGAATAAGCCCTGATGTTGTGGTTACCAAACAATTAATGTGGGAGAGAAAATTGCTTGATTTAAGCTTACGCAATAATTTATTAAATGTTAGGATAACTCGAAACACGTTACAACTGATTTCATCACAATTAGATATATTTGAAGATGCTCTAGCAGATGGTGAAGAATTTAGAGTGATGCATAAGCCTACCGATTGGGATAATCCATTATTCAATTATGGACTATATTCTGCAATTTCGGCTCGAGATCCTATTCTTGATTTAATCCAATCCGAATTAACTCAAAAAAGACTTCGAACCTATTTAACAGAGACGGAGCTGAGTAAGACGTTGACTTACCTTTATAGATCTTCAAGAACAGCATTGGAAGAAAATGGAGCTAATACTTTATATGTAGCTTTAGGATTATTAAAATGGTATGAAACATCGTCGAGTGAACGTCCACGTTATGCTCCAATCTTATTAGTACCAGTAGAAATCATTAGAAAATCTGCAGCTAAGGGATATGTTATTCGCTCTCGTGAAGAAGAAACCCTTATGAATATAACTCTTCTCGAGATGCTTCGCCAAAACTTTAACATTACAATTTCTGGTTTAGATCCCTTGCCTACAGATGATAGTGGAGTTGATGTCAGTCTTATTTATAGTATAATAAGAAATAGCATAAAAAACCAACCCAAGTGGGATGTTGAAGAGCAAGCTATACTAGGACTTTTTTCTTTTAATAAATTCATAATGTGGAATGACATTCACAACAACTCGGATAAATTAAAGGAAAATGAAGTTGTATCAAGTTTAATAAATGGCAAAATTGAATGGAAGATAAATGGCACGAAAGTAGATACAAAAGAGTTGGATAAAGAATTATCACCATCAGATATCATATTGCCAATAAGTGCCGACTCCTCCCAATTAGAAGCTATTTATGAGGCAGCGAATGGGAAAAACTTTATACTTCATGGGCCTCCAGGTACAGGGAAGTCACAAACAATTACGAATTTAATAGCAAATGCTCTTTATAAAGGAAAGCGAGTATTGTTTGTCGCTGAAAAGATGGCGGCGCTATCAGTGGTGCAGCGCCGGCTAGAGGCTATAAACTTAGCTCCATTTTGTTTAGAACTTCATTCCAACAAAATAAAGAAGAGCATGGTTATGGAGCAACTGAAAGCAGTAACAGACGTTGTTGCTACAACGCATCCAGATGACTTTAAGATTGAAGCAGAACGAATATTTTCTTTACGTTCTGAGATGAATCAATACATAGATGCACTTCATAAAGAATATCCTTTTGGATATTCTTTATATGATGCTATTGTGCAATATCAATATATAGCTGCTGAACCTTTATTTACAATACCAGAGGAGTTGATTACTAATTTAGACAAGAATCAACTTTTAAATTGGCGTGAAGCAGTTGAAAAACTGGTTAGTGTTACAAATGCCTGTGGACATCCACATAACCACGCACTTGATGGAATTGAAATAAAACAATACTCATCAACTATTCAACAACAAGCTTCTAAGACTATAAATAGAGCGAAAAGTAATATATACCTTTTGGACACCAAGGTAGCTCAGTTGTCTTCAATATTGGCTGGTCATAATTTGGGTATGTATAAGAGGAATAGTCATTCTTTTTTGGAAATCTTACATATTTTATTAGATATACCCCAGATGACAAGCTCATTGATATCTGCACCCCAGTTGACAAATCTATTGAAAGAGTGTGAAGAATTATGCATTCATGGACGTAAAAAAACAACGTTAAAACAGACTATTTTAGAAAGCTTCTCTGAAAATATTTTAATAATAGATGCTGAAAGCATTCTTAACAGTTGGCAATCTGCATCTCTAAAATGGTTTTTACCTCAATATATAGAGCAAAGAAAAGTAAAGAGGCAATTAAAAACATATGCAATTAAAGAATTAAGGCCAAATATAGTTGCTACTTTAGAAGATATAATCAACTACCAAAAAGAAGAAAAGTATCTTCAACAGAATCAAAAAAACTGGACAGACTTTTTTGGACAATATAGTAAAGAAGAAGATTGGGACACAATAAGCTTAATTATTCAGAAAGTGGCTAAACTGAATATGTTGTTGTTAGATGTAACAAAAGATATCTCTATAACTGATGAAATTAAAAAAGGATTAGGTTCTCAATTAGTTGAGGGTATTGATACTTTTAGACGTATTCATGGTTCTTTACTAACAGAAATAATATCTCTTTATAAAAAAGTGGAAGAAGATAAGTCTGAATTAATAAATATACTCTGCATAAACCCCGATTTATTGACATGTGAAGATGAACCGTGGATAGAGGTAACTAAAATAAAACTAGATGGATGGGCTAATAATATAGATCAGCTGAAAGATTGGTATCAGTGGTTGACAATATATAGACAAATCGCTGAAGTCAATTTGGGCTTTATTGCAGATCAATATAAGGCTAATAATATAAATACTTCTCAATTGCTTCAAGTGTTTAATAAAAGTTTATACAAAGCCATTATAGAATATATTATGTCTAGTGATGATGATTTACAATTGTTTAAAGGCGAAATATTCAATGATTCTATTGAGAAGTATAAAGACTTAGTTGCAAGATTTGAAGAGTTAACGAAAGAAGAATTATACGCTCAATTAGCCTCTAATTTACCCTCTTTTACTCGAGAGGCTTCTTATAATTCTGAAGTGGGTATACTACAAAGAAATATAAGAAATAATGCACGAGGTATTTCTATTCGTAGGCTTTTTGATATGATACCTAAATTATTACCACGCCTATGTCCTTGTATGCTGATGAGTCCAATATCTGTAGCTCAGTATATTGACGTAGATGCGGAAAAGTTCGACTTGGTTGTTTTTGATGAAGCTTCACAGATGCCTACATATGAAGCTGTCGGAGCTATAGCTAGGGGTAAAAATGTAGTTATCGTAGGAGACCCTAAACAAATGCCTCCGACCAATTTTTTCTCTTCAAACTCTGTTGATGAAGATAATATTGAATTGGAAGACCTTGAGAGTATATTGGACGATTGTTTAGCTCTGTCGATGCCCTCTCAACACTTATTGTGGCATTATAGGAGCAAGCATGAAAGCTTGATTACTTTTAGTAATTCTGAGTATTATGACAAGAAATTATTAACTTTCCCTTCTCCTGATAATATTGAATCTAAAGTAAAGCACGTTTCTGTTGATGGATTTTATGATAAAGGTAAAACTCGACAAAATAAAGCAGAAGCAGAAGCAATAGTACATGAAATAGTACGCAGATTGAGCGATGAAGATTTAAAGAAGCGTAGCATTGGAGTAGTTACATTTAGCTCCGTACAGCAATCTTTAATTGAAAATATGCTTCATGATATTTATGTAGAAGATCCTAACTTAGAAAGTCTAGCCCTCGATAGTGAAGAGCCCTTATTTATTAAAAATCTAGAGAATGTCCAGGGAGATGAAAGAGATATTATATTATTTTCAATAGGATATGGGCCCGATAAAGAGGGCAATGTGAGTATGAATTTTGGTCCTTTAAATAGAATAGGAGGAGAACGTAGGCTCAACGTGGCTGTTTCACGGGCGAGATATGAAATGCTAATATTTTCTACTTTAAGATCAGATCAAATAGACTTAAATAGAACATCTTCTGTAGGAGTTGCAGGTTTAAAACGCTTCTTAGAGTTCTCAGAAAGGGGAGAACATACGCTAGTAATGAGAGGCAATAGTAAAGAGATAGAACACACCATTAGCCATATAATTGCTGATAAATTACGAACATTAGGTTATAAAGTTCATACAGATATTGGTTCTTCCGACTATAAAATAGATATAGGAATTGTAGATGAAGAAAATTTGACAAATTACAGATTGGGAATTTTGTGTGATGGCAAAAATTATTGTGCTACAAAGATGGTTCGTGATCGAGAAATAGTGCAAAATAGTGTCCTTCGAATGTTGGGATGGAATATCTGTCGAGTTTGGACTTTAGATTGGTGGGAAGATCCAGAAAAAGTATTAAGAACAATTATAGAGGCATTAGAACAAACAAACAGACAGCCAATAAAGAAAGAAAAACCTTTTACTCCTTTTGTTCCTCCAATATCTAAGAGTATTGAACAGCCTTTATGTGGATTGAGCGATTTTCCAAATCAGGAATCTATATCTTCATCAATTCCTTATGAAACTGCCGAATTGGACTTAGTTTACAAACCTAAAGATGATTTCTTTTATTCTCGAAACTTAATTTTAAAGCAGATTAATCAAGTTGTTCAAAAGGAAGCTCCAATTAGTAGAAACCTATTGTGTAAAAGGGTGTTATCTGCATGGAATATCTCAAGATTAGGACAACGATTAGATAGAACTTTTGAAAAGTTATTTAAAGATACTGATT
>NZ_DYYK01000081.1:0-6588 GCF_020741705.1 Bacteroides coprosuis | reverse complement strand
GGTATCAACTTACGAAGTGCATCAAAATCCCATTGACCTTGAGCATTAGGGTTATTTAAAAGAATATTGAGTTCTTTCTCTTGGATTTCATCAACATCAATAACATCTACACGTATGATATAGTCATTCTCAGGGAACTTATTCAGCTCATCCATTACAGACAATCTTTGATGTCCACTGACTAGTCGCATACCTGTACGCTTGTTTACTACCAATCCACCTATAAGCCCGTATTTCTTAATCCCCCGTTTTATGCTTTTACGAGCTTCATCCGTAATGGTACGAGGGTTATAATCAGCAAAGTGAATTTCAGAACGTTGTAGCTCTAAAGACTCACTATTGAAGTATTTATTTATTGTCATAGTCAAATAGTATTTTTCTGCTCATCGGAAAGGTCTTGAAAATCTTCTCTAAGTCTTGAGGATAGTTCTCTCGAAGCCACACGAAACAATCTTCGTTAAATCCTACCCCACCTGAAGCTTTCTTTGAATATCTAATAGGTTCAGGCAACTTATGATGTCTCATATAAGTTAGAATTTCCTTCTGTGTCCAATCTGCTAAAGGATAAGCCAATCCATTGTTCTCATAGTCTTTATAGCCATTTAACATCAAACGGCGATTCATGCTATCAGCTTTCTTCATACCTAAAAAAACATAGTGAATTCCAAAACGTAATTTCATAGCTTCAGTAACATCAGTTAGCTTAATCAATTTTACATTAGGATTTGGTACACAGTAAAGACCTGAACGAAGTATGTAGGAAAGATTCCAATGAGGAATTTGTACAAACTCTACACGTGGATATTTCATTTTCACCCAGTCTATATAACGCTGAATATGCTCTAAGCCTTTAATAAAGTACATAAAGACACAAACGATTCTTTTGAATCTAGGATAAATCAAGTCAAGTAAGACTAAAGAATCTTTACCCAAAGAACAAAACAGAATACACTCCTCTGTTTTTTCAGCAACGCTTTCAATTAATATTTGTGATTCTTTTACTTTACTCATCATAAATACAAAAGAGCAAAGTACTGTAGTGAGTACAATGCTCTTATTTCCTTAAAGTCATCCTACTGATAAACCAAAAGCTACTCGCATATCATAACGTCTTTGACTGCGATTTATTGCTTTACCACCTCTTCCGAGTGAACCGCCAGAGCTAGTGCTCGCTGCTCTCATGTTACTTCTATATCCACTTGTTGCATAGGTGGTTCTAACAATACGATTTTGAGCACCTGTTTTACGTGCCATATCAAATTATTTAAGTGAAACATCTGTTAGATCATTTTATTGATTTCTCTAACACTTTACCTAATGTGTAAACCATTGTTTCACGCACCCACTCTTCACCTTCATGCTCATAAATGATAGGATTACCAAACTCATTAAATTCTACTTCACAAACGGTATCTTTAATCTCTACTAAGGCTGAATCTCTATCTTTATTATAACCAACGAAGAATCGTATAGCATCATACTTTATAGGGACAGCATAACCATTTTCATCTTCTTTTTCATACCCCTCTTCATCAAGCTGAAGATATTTCTTTACTGTTGTAGGTGTAACTTCTCTAAACTCTTGTTTCTTTTCACCTGAAATAATTAAGTCAAAGAACTTTTGCTTAATAATGAGATTTAATACTTTCATAAGTGTGTTAAGATTAATGATCTACACTAACTCAAATATATTACTTATATTAAGTAGTGCATAATATTATTTACTGACTATAGTGACTATCTTTGTATTGTCACTACTATATAAAATACAGTCTAATTTAAGTATTATATATAATATATACTAATATTTAAACAAAATATAAACACGTAAATTTATGGCTAAATCAATTGATGTTCGAGTTATACACGTAGAAATCAAGGCTTCAAGTACACATCATTATTTTGCTTCCCCTGCTGCTATTTATAAAACATTCTCTATTGAAGACATAGGGATTCAACGCCAATCTCTACTCAACTACTGGCAAACAACAGATGAGCCTTATGAGAATGATAAATGCATTATACGTAAAGGCTCTCTCACTAGAAATACTAGACTATAATTCACACAGTAATTTCTCGTATATTCTATTCGTCTTTTCTCTAAAACCCTGGTACGATTTATACCAACATAAAACGTCTGAACTTAAATTACTAATTGCTGAAGGTGATCTAAAGTGTAGTACTCTAGCAAGCTCATTCCTTAGCCCTCTTTTCAACTTATCTCCTACAAAGAATGTGGGTGAAAACAAAAGAATAATAATAAATAGAAACTGACGTTTGTGTACTGAATCTTGGTCCGTAAGTAGATATTCTTTAGGCAAAGAATAGAACCAGTCGTAAATGATTTGGATTTGCTTAATTTCTGTTAGGATAGGTTTAGACACTTCTTGTTCTCTTTGGGTGATGTCTTCTTTTTTCTCTCTTAAAAAAGTCAACTCTTTAATAATATCAATACTTGGTCTCATACTTGGTCTGTAAAAAAGTAAACATTATATTTGACATATAATTGTGTGTGAGAGGGAGTATTGATTTCAGTGCTTCCTCTTTCTATTTTACAGAATTTCCCCATTCTAAGGCAGTAAAGATTGCTCTTGCATAAAGCATCTCTTCATTAGGCTCTAAGAAATCAACCTTCATTGCTGCACTTTTAGCCATATCCCTGTTTGTAGGTTTGACTAAAATTTGATTCTTCATATTTTCTTGCTGTACCTCTACTCTCTTAGCTATTTCTAGCTTTGAAGTTCTTAAGCCCTTCAAAAAATCAGATTGTTGTATTTCTATAGGAATATCCTTTATCAAAGTATAATTTAGCTTGTCTTTCTTGAGATATCCTATACGCACTAATTTTGTAAAAAATGATCCTACAGACTTTTGATTTTTACCTGTCATATTGGAAAACTCTTTTGAAGTAAAAGTATCTGTCTTAAACTTTCTGATTAGATACAGACATTCCATAAAAGTAAGAGACTGCAAAAACTTAGGTGTTAATGCAGTCTCTTTTAATCTGTCTATTCGTTCTCTTAGCAAGTCAGGATTATCTTTCTCTAATCCCTTGAGCTCTTCCATAGAATAAGGGGGTATCTTCTTTCTAAGAATGATCTCTTGACCATATCTAAAGATAAATCCAGCCTTCTCTATAACATATATGTACTGAAGTAAGGATGCTGAATTCCAATTAATTTCTTTAGCAATATCACTAACTGTAGTTTCTTGCTTACTATTTAAGAAGTTCACAAAGTCCTTTAGTAAAGACTTATCTTGCTTTGTTCTCATTGTGTTTAATTTTAAAAATGAAAAGAGCCACTCGGTTTGAGTGACTCTTTAAAACTAATCAATATACAATTCCTTAATATCTAATAAAATATATTGTCTTCAGAGATATACTTAAAAGATTGAGGAGGCATAAAGTTCTCATTTAATTCATAGGGATTAATAGGATTTTCATACTCAATTAATTCCCCTATCTGTAGAGCATAGGCTTTCTCACGTCCCTTAAAATACGTATCAAAAAACGTCTTGCTTATTCCTGATTTGGAAGACGTATCTTTCCATAATTTGGAAGGAACATCTTGCAATATCTTTTCTATAGAAAACTCTCCTACAATCTGCCCAATGGGCATAGTAGCATAGATAATGACAGTTTTTACATTAGCATTTTTAAAAATGTTTTTACGATATTCAAATTTTTTATTTCCTGTAAATATCTCTTTAACAAACTCGGGTTTAATCGATAATAATATTTTCATAAGTTTCTCCTCTTTCTAATATTCCTTTAAACTGTTCATCCGTGAGTGCAAAGATACCCCAATATCTAGGATTTATCCCTAGATCATCCATCAATATCTTTTTAGTTATTCTCTTTGTTAAAGCTATGTTATATGTCATTTTAATAACTATCAAGTCTTTACCAGCATCCCACATCCTTGACAAGTCTTCCCTATCAAATACGCTATACTCATTAGCGTAACTAAATAATTCCTCAAAATTATTAAAATCTAGCCGGAATCGAACATCCTCTACAACACAAACCGATGTGACAACACTTCTGTAATGAGCTGACCCTTGTTCATCTTTAGTTCTATAAGTTACTATTATATCCCCCGGAGCTAAAACCTTTGCACTGAACATACTACAAACGTAGATTTTGGGTATACTATTAGTGTGCGATACATCCTCAATTACATCGTAGGTTTCTGAATTCAAAATTGAATCAGGGAATAACCTAGTATGATATTTGGGATAGATAGATAAACAATACTTATTCCTCCCCCTGGTCTGCATAAGGGGATAGTCCAATAGAATATTTCCTTTAACATTTCTCATATCTTTAAAATACACATCCTCTTCTCCGTTTATGGTAGTTTTAGTCGCACGTTTTTCAAATCCATACTTTTCTATCAGTGAGATTAATGAGCTATGTCGATCAAATATAGTTAGATACACCTCATCTACATCTTGAGACACTGCAGTATCCAATATCTTTTTAACAAAACGATCACCATACTTAGTTCCGCGTCCATTTATTTTAAATGTCCCTACTTTTAGTCTTTTCTTATCTGCTTGGATAGGAATAACATCATCCATAGCACCATCTTCACGTTTTAGATATAAGAAGCCATTAATAAATATATTATTGTCTTCAAATGTTACATATGCTTTTTCTTCTGATTTTCTTGCAAACCATTTTGGAAATTCTTCATATGATTCTTTTAGAGAATCAAAGAACGGATCATCGAGATTAATGTCCTTAAATGTTAGATGTCTCATTTTATTAGATTTAGCCAACTTTTATAAAAGGCTTTGAGTTGCCCACAAAAAGGAATTAGAAAGTAATTTCTCGTTAGATATAACACCTAACTATAACTGTTACCATTTCGTATATCACTAAGAAACAACTGATACAAAACCTTATAACGGACTAAATTTAATCATAATTATTTATAAAATTTACATATATCCCCCTAAAATGGTCGGTGAACACAATTCAATATATTATACATAGAAGCTTCTTCATCTGACTGTTGTAAATCAACAAAGTAGTATTTTAATAATAGAACCAACTCCAATATCAGATAACTTGTATACTGGATACGAGTATTCAGCAAACAAGTTATCTATCCCTGGTCGTGATGAATCCCTTATCTTTTAATATATCCACACATAATTATTTATAGTAAATTATTGTGATGATATATTTATAATCTAACTTTACATTGATTTGTAATTCTAAAAAGTTGTTATTTTGAAGAACCCATTTTTTATAACGGTATTAGGTGTGTTAGTTGTTTTAGGTTTCTTAAAGACATGTTCATTGTTTTTAAAACAGAAAAAAGATATTTCGTTTCTTAAACAGTACTTACAAAAGCTAAATGAGCAAAGTGACTATGATTATATCCAAACATATGCGCCTAAAGTACAACGCCTAGCGGGTTATTTAGGACTCGTTAATTACAGAGCATCTCACGGTAGATATTATGCTAATAACTACCAAATTATAATTAATACTATTAGACAACTAACCAGTCAGATGGGACCCCATCCTGATGATCTATGTTTCGTCTTAAATACTCTGAGCTCTGTTATTGGAGAGTCAATAGAAGAACTAAATAAAACCAAGAGAGACCTACTAAATCCTCTTATTTGGTTAAAAGAGAGCTTTAAATTACTGCTTTCATCTATTCCTTTTATTTTAAAAAGTGTAGGACTGATAACCCCCGATAATTATAGTAAATCGGTTAATTCGAGATCATTCGAGATCATTGTTGGATTTTTCACTATTATATCTGCGATTATAGGAATACTGGGATCTATCAATTCTTAACTGATTATGTTCCCCCCCTGATAGTATGTTATTTTCATTCATTCTTGTACGTCAACAAAACACAAGGCTTGAAATATTCTGTCATATGCTCAGTTATTAATTTCTTATACTTACACCTTATTTGCTTTCTATAAAGCTCTATATCATTAGTTTCACCTTCTTCAGGTAGCTGAATAGGTTTATCTTCTGTTGTTAATCTCACTTGTAGTATTTTCATTTTATATTATCCAACAGTTTTGGGTTATCATAAATGTTGCCACATACAGTTTCATTGACAATAGGCAAATAGTTAAATGAGAGAAAATCATTTGTGGTTTCTCCGATTAGACCGAATGCACCGTCTTTAAATACCACTTCATTGTAGACTTCGTAATAGCCTTTCTCATCTTGTGCATCTTCATATTTCGCATATAAGATATCGCCTTCAAAGACTTTTGTTCCATTCTTGTCTGTAAAGCCAGTATACTGACCTACTGTTTCTTTATTTACCTCATAATCACCTATACAACTACGTGTAACCCAGGTTAAGTCTTTTTCATCTTTATGAAAACCTTTAACTTCTTTGTAGAAACCTTCAACCCATTCATTTTTGTAAGATCTTAGACCTCTGAATAATATTTCTCTCATCTTATTAAATCTTTTACGTGCATACTTTAAATAAGAAGACCTTTATTTAAGTTTGTCTTCCAATTCATTAATTAGCTCCTCTTTAGTGATTGTCTTAGACTTGACCTTGCTAACTTTCATGATAAACCATATAACAATCA